>JACMJX010000209.1 GCA_014380425.1 Chitinophagaceae bacterium
TACCATCATTAATGAATATGTACCTCGCTCAACTCCGTCCTTATATCAACCCAGGAACATACCGCGCACTTTTGCATCTGTAGTTACGCCACTGCCGTCTGCGACGAGCTTCGGGGTGCAGTTTTCGGAAGGCGGTGATATGTGACGTAAGACAGGGCTAGCAATACCATAAAAACGAGGGGCGATACACGCATTGCTACAGGATCTCCGGAAGCCATATGGGCTATGAAGGCAGCTGCCAGGGTGAACGTGAAACCTGCATAGGCCCACTCCTTCAACCGAACACCTACTGGCGCTAATAGCAAAATCGCCCCGATTACTTTCGCTACAGCTAGTTCTGTTCTGAAATAATCCGGATATCCAAGGTGCATGAACCCCTGTTTCATCGCTTCCGCTGTTACATAATTATAGGCAGAAAATGCCATCACCAGCGCAAAAATGGATGTCGATATCCAATAAGTAATTTTAATTGCTTTCATTTTTATCTTTTTTTATAAGACAAAGCTATTTACCTTTAGTAGCAAAAAGATAGTACTATCCCAAAGGATAGCGCTATCCTCCAGGATATCTAAAATCAATCGTATGTCAACATTTGGAGCGGAAGTACACACCGCTGAATCATGCAAAACAAGTGTAATGGCGGTAAGGGATGCCCTATACGTTTTAAGTGGAAAATGGAAATTACCCTTGATCGTGGCGCTATCCAATGGACCGCAACGCTTCAACGAGATCCAGAAAGCACTGGAAGATATTACACCTAAAATTCTGTCGAAAGAGTTGAAAGAACTCGAGCTCAATGAATTTGTAGAGCGCAAAGTATTTTCAACGACTCCGGTGACCGTAGTTTATGAATTAACTCCGTATAGCAAATCGCTGGACAAAGTAGTAAGTGAGCTGAGAGCCTGGGGTATGGAACATCGCCAAAGGCTCGTGGCCGGCATGCGGCGGGAGTCGGCTAACCACGCATCGGTAAGTCACGGCTGATGCCTGGAGCGACAACTCAGATCTTTTTAAACACCACGATCCCATTATGACCTCCAAAGCCGAACGTATTGCTCATTGCTGCATTCACGTTCATTTCTATCGGCTCCTTCAGCACGATCTGTAGCGAAGAAGGAACTTCCTCATCGATTTCGCTAGTATTGATCGTAGGCACAATCACGCTGTCTGTAATAGATTTTATACAGATCACGGCTTCTATAGCTCCCGCAGCGCCCAGCAAATGGCCGGTCATAGACTTCGTTGCACTAATAAACAGGTTGGGTTGCGACCCATAAAGAGTATGGATAGCCCTGGCTTCGCTGATATCACCTACCGGCGTTGAAGTGGCGTGCGTATTAAGATAGTCGATGTCTTCTTTGTTAAGCGATGCGTCTTCCAGGGCAGAACGCATGGCCTGCAAGGCTCCCAATCCTTCGGGATGGGTCGCAGTCATGTGATAAGCGTCGGCCGTCATAGCGGCACCTGCGATTTCAGCATAAATATGTGCCCCTCTCGCTACTGCATGTTCATATTCTTCCAGCACCAGCGCACCGGCGCCTTCACCCATCACAAATCCATCTCTGCTTTTGTCGAAAGGCCGCGCGGCGGTTGCGGGGTCTTCATTTCTTACAGACATTGCTTTCATTGCGCTGAATCCCCCCACAGAGGCTTCTGTTATCGGTGCTTCCGATCCGCCGGTAATGAAGATCTTGGCCTTACCCCATCTTATATAATTGAAAGCATCCATAATGGCTGTATTCGAAGTGGCGCACGCAGATACGGTGGTGTAGTTAATGCCCATATATCCGTATTTGAGAGAAATCATTCCAGACGCCATATTAGCGATTAGCTTGGGCACAAAAAAAGGACTAAACCTCGGCTCGTATCCGGATAAGGTGTACTCCTTTACCTGCTGCTCGAACGTATCCATTCCGCCTTGCCCTGAACCCCATATAACGCCTACATCGAAAGGGGACAGCTTGCTGAAATCAAAGCCTGAATCATTGATTGCTTCTCCCGCGGCTATTAAAGCGTACTGCGTAAAAAGATCGCTCCGCTTGATCTCATTGCGGTCAAGTAAAAGCTCAGGCTTGTAATCCTGCAGCTGACAGGCAAACCTCGTTCTGAACTTTGCTGCATCGAAACGGGTAATGGAGGCGGCACCGCTCTTTCCTTTCAAAACGTTCTGCCAGAAATCTTTTACATTATTCCCTAGTGGTGTAATCGCGCCCATGCCTGTTACAACTACTCTTTTCATAATTATTTTCTTTTATAAGCGAAGTGCCGGCTGAAATTATAATTCTTTAAGTCTCATTTTATATACATAGCCGAAAAACTTCTTACGCTGGATTCTTGAAAGAAGGAGCGAAGATAAAAGGTTTGATACCAACATAGCACTTTTTATCAGGCAGATTCTCCAAACACCCTTTTACGCTTCCCCTTACCAGGAGCGCGCCTTTTGAAATGTTTTGAAAGAAACCGTCTATCGACAGGTAAGCTAGTGCAATTGAAACAAATAGAATACTTCCTTGCAGGGGTACAGCAAAAAGAAAAGCTAGTTAACCAGGTTATGGTATAACTAGCCTTTAATTTTAGAAAATGGTATCAACAAAACACTTTAGGAATCAAGCATTCACCAGTTGCATCTGCTGTTCATCATAACGTGCTCCGGCAGTGATGCCAACGGGAAGGATGGATTCGAGCTGTACTTTTTCTTCTTGCGTAAGCACTATAGCCGCTGCGGCCGCATTTTCTTCTATATACTTTATTCGCTTCGTTCCGGGAATGGCTACTACCCCATTGGATAGTACCCAGGCAAGCGCCAGTTGCGAAGGTGTGATTCCTCTTTTCTCTGCTATTGCCTGTATCTGCTTCAGTAGCTCGAGATTCTTATAGAAATTCTCTCCCTGGAACCGCGGAATAGTTCTTCGGAAATCATTGGGATCAAAATCATCCGGGGTTTTGAGTTCGCCACTGATAAAGCCTCGTCCGAGAGGCGAATAAGCTACAAAGCCAATATTCAATTCCTTCAATACATCTAAGATTCCATTTTCTTCAGGATCGCGCTCAAACAGGGAATACTCGGTTTGCACGGCCGTAATGGGATGCACTTTATGAGCCCTTGAAATGGTTGGAGCTGAAACTTCCGAAAGGCCGATGTACTTCACTTTACCTGCTTTCACCAGGTCGCTCATGGCGCCTACAGTGTCTTCTACTGGTACTTCCGGATCTACGCGATGGAGATAGTAAAGATCGATATGATCTGTTCCAAGGTTCTTGAGAGATCGGTCGATAGCTTTGCTAACATATTCCGGCCTGCCATTAACCGCCCACGTAAGCTGCTCATTATCGTCTACCTCATAACCGAACTTGGTAGCCAGTATGTATTTTTCCCTGTTGCCTTTTATGGCTTTCGCTATCAGCCGCTCATTCAGCAACGGCCCGTATAGATCGGCGGTATCCAGAAAATTGATACCCAGTTCAAATGCCCGGTGAATGGTTGCAATCGATTCCCGCTCATCTGCCTTGCCGTAAATATCGCCACCAGCTAACGTTGTCATCCCCATGCAGCCAAGTCCCTCCACAGGTACTTCAAGGCCCTGGCCTCCCAGTCGTGTCTTTTTAATAGTGCTCATTATCGTAGTTTTTATGTTAATAGTAAGCACCAAAGTTAGCCAGCTAAAAACAAGAGGAATTATAGAAATCAAAGCATTTATTATATAATTCAACTACTTCCGGAGGGTAGTAGGGGTAACTCCTGTATGCTTTTTGAAGAAATTATTGAAATAGGATACGTATTCAAAGCCAAGACTGTAAGCTATCTCCGACACATCCCAATCGGTATGGGTCAACAATGATTTTGCCTCTGCAATGATTCTCCCGTTGATATGGGTGGTAGTGGATTTGCCAGTAACTTCCTGCACTACTGCATTTAGATGATTCACGTGAACGGATAGTTTTTCGGCATAATCTCCTGCTTTCTTCAGTGACAATATAAATCTTGGAGAATCGACAGGAAACTGCCTTTCCAGTAACTCCAGAAAGAGTTGAGTAATGCGTGTAGCGGCATTAGAGGGTGTAAAGTATTCGGCTACGGGTTGCATTTTAATGGCCTCGTGCAGGAGCAGGTTGACCTGGTTGCGAATCAACTCAAATTTATAGGCGTAGTCCAGGTCGGCCTCATGGTGCATGCGTTCAAAAATATGCGTAATATAGTCGGCCTGGCTATCGTTCAGAAAATATACCGGCTCGCCGTGCGGCTTGAAAAGTGCGGAATGCTGAAGGCTCTCCATTTTGTTTCCACCGTGGAGGAATTCATCATTGAATATGCAAAAGTACCCTGATGAATCCTTTTGGTTGCTCTCCCAGGAATACGGCACCATCGGATTGGTAAAAACCAGGGCGGGTGCGGTAATATTGATTCCTCTGCTTGCATATAACAGCTGGCTGCATCCTCGTAGTACTAAAGTAATCTTATAAAAATCTCTCCTGTTGTATTGCACGAAGCCGCATCTCCCCTCATCGATTGACGATACCCGAAAAGAGCCGGAAGGAGGGGATATCCGGGGTAAACTATTCTTTTCTTTAACACTTGTTTTAAACGCACCCATTTTATAAAATTACACATTTCAAAGAAATCGTGAACAGCTGTGTATAATTAAAACATATTATCCGCCGGGGTAGTTGGCTCTGATGTTTTCCGCTGCAAGTCTGACTGTTTCTTCGATGCGTTTGTTTCTTGTTTCGGGGCGCTTTGCGTTCAGTATCCACTCCAGGATACCCCGTCGGGACGATCTCGGGAATTTATTCCAGTTGGCGGAAGCAACTTTGTCCTTAGCAAAAGCGGCCTTCAAATCCGGCGGCATCACCGTATCCTCTACCTCGTTCAGCGCATTCCAGGTGCCGGTTCGTTTTGCCAGTTCCACCATCTCCAAACCGGCAGGTGCCATCCGTCCTTCTGCCAGCAGGCGCTCTACTTTCTGCTTGTTTACTTTACTCCAGTTGCTCTTCGGCTTTCTTTTCGAAAAGAACTGAAAATAACTGGTATCGTCTCGTTTATTGGGCTTACTGTCTATCCATCCGAAACATAAAGCTTCGTCTACCGCTTCGGGATAATAAACAGTAGCTACACCGCTCTCCTTCTTGTAAATAATCAGCCATACAGAGGCTTCTACCTGATGGTTCTTCGCAAGCCATGCGCGCCAGTGCTTTGCTGACTTCGCATAAAAAGTTTTAACGCCATTCCTAAGTTCCATAGTCGAAATTCTTAGCACTGAGATCTCTGTTTGAAAGACTGGCTGCTTACGCTTTCTTTAATTCAGTATATATTTGAACAGCAAACACACCAGAAATAGATGAGCTCATTCCAGCAAATTTACGAGACTTTCTTCCAGCAATCGCCTTCTCCTACAATAATCGTACGGGCCGATGCACCTCGTTTCACTATTGTTGCTTCAAATGAACAGCATAAAATTGCAACAAATTATGTAGGTGAAAGAATGGAAGGCAAAGGTACTTGGGAGGTTTTTACACCGGAAGACGAGAACCGCCAAAATGAATTTGCTGTACTTATGGGCGGCCTGATGGAATCACTTACATTGAAAAAAATAGTTGAATTGCCATTGTTCAGGTACGATATGCCCTCGAATGATGGTCATTCTTTTGATGAAGCGTGGTGGCGCCTTAAAGTAATACCTCTTATGGATCAGTACGGCAACGTGGAATACCTGATGGCTCTCACCAATAATATTACAACGGAAGTAAAAGGAAGTATCGCTCTCGAAAGAGTAATGCGACAGGAAGAGATGCTGCAACGGGAGCAAGCCTTAAACGAAGAACTGGCATCGGCGAATGAAGAACTGAAGCAGTATCAGGAAACGCTGGAAAACGTCAACATCCAGTTGGAAAAAAGCGAAAAACAGTTTCGCTTTCTGTTAAATACGATTCCTCAGATAGCATGGACAAATACCACCGAGGGCGACGTAACCTTTTATAATCAGCGGTGGTATGACTATACCGGTCTTGATTTTGATGAAACAAAAGCATGGGGATGGAAAAAAGTAATTCACCCCGATGATCTGCAATACAACCTAACAGCGTTCACTACCATCCTGGCCAGCGAAACCGGTGGTGAATTCGAGATCCGGGAGAAGCGCTTCGACGGGGAATATCGCTGGCACCTCGTACGTATAGTACCCTTTAAAAATGACCAGGGTGAAATTAAGAGCTGGATTGGAACTGCAACGGATATTCACGAAATAAAAATGCTGCAACAGCAGAAAGATGACTTTATAACCATAGCGAGCCATGAGCTTAAAACGCCTGTAACCACGCTGAAGGCCTCCCTCCAGCTCTTGAGCCGTATAAAAAACAATCCATCTTCCGAGCGGCTCCCAGAACTGATCGATCAGGCAAATAAAAGCATGGAAAGAGTGAGTACACTGA
>JACMJX010000210.1 GCA_014380425.1 Chitinophagaceae bacterium
GGCTTGTCTGTAATCCCCGTTTCCCTGTAAATCGTATAATGATATACAATACAGTCAGAAGTAGTATCCCGAACAGAATGAATACCGGGTGATAAAATGACAGCAGCAACAGTCCGAAGATCACCTGAATGGTCGCCGCCGGAATATCCAGCAGTAGTTTGGAAATACCTTTCTGTAATGAAACGGTATCGAAGAAACGGTTGACCAGTTCCGGCAGGTAGTAATTATTCGTTTCTTTAAGATTCAGATTGGGAAGTGCCTGGGCATATTGAAAAGAATAACGCACGAACAATTGCTGCTGGATCTTTTCGATCAGTTTCATCTGGTTTACCTGCAGCAGCCCATTGATCAGCACGCTTGCAATCAGGAATATTACCAGCAGTACCAGAGAAGTGGATACAGCCCCTCCTATTACAAAGTTGATGATCGACTGTATGCCAAGTGGAAAAGACAGCACAACGAGCCCGTTCAGCATGGAATAAAAGTAGATGGAAGTAATTTCCCGCTTTTCGAACAAAAGGATCTCGTAAATACTTTGAAAGACATTCTTGCCGCCTTGTGCCATAGTAAATTTTTACATTACGAAGATAGTGTTCGTTTACTACATAATAGTAATACTATCATAAATAATTGTTAAACTACTATAACACACTTATGGCTCTTAAGTTTAGTTTAAGGAACAAGGCAGGAAGATCATTGAAGTGACAAAAGCATATTTCTGATAATATCATCCAGCACCTTCTTATCAGCCCCTGATCTTGCAGCTACCCGGATACCTGTCAGAATGTTGAAAATAATTCTGCCCTGGCTTCGGGCGTTCAGTTTTTTAGAGATCTGGCCGGCTTCCTGGCCTTTTTTGATAGCAGTGGAGAACAGTTCTTCCACGTCGCGGAAGTTGCCCCTCACTATTTCAGCGATTTCTTCATCGTGCGGAGCGAGCTCCACGGCGCAATTTACCAAAAAGCATCCTTTGGGCGCTTTACAGTCCATGCTTTCCGCTACTGTGGTTTGAAAGATCCGTTTGAATGTTTCATAAACATTATCCGACTCCTTGAACATATTGCACATTACGGCCACCGATTCATATTTGTGCCGTTTGAGCGCCATTACGAACAATGTTCTTTTGTCGTTGAAAGTGTGGTACAGGCTGGAGCGGCTGATGCCGAGACATTCGGTAAGATCCTGCGCAGATGTGCCATTGTACCCCTTAGCCCAGAAAAGCCCGATTGCTTTATCCAGCACCTCATTCTCATCAAATTCCTTCAACCTCGCCATATAAAACAGTGGTTTTTACCCGGCAAAGGTAAAGAATAAAGCCCCATAATACAGGAACATCCACTCCATATTATGGGGCAAAAAATCAATTGATCACCGCATTGATAGTAAGGCCGCCGTCTACCACCAGCTCAGTACCGGTAACAAAACTCGAATCATCCGAAGCGAGGAACAGCACTGCTTTAGCTATTTCTTCAGGGCGGCCAAAGCGTGCCAGAGCAACTTTTTTCTCCATCACTGCACCGAAGCCATCCATTTCTTCTTTAGACAAGCCCAGTTTACCGAAAATAGGCGTTTCTACCGGGCCAGGAGAAAGGGCGTTCACCCGGATCTTACGGGGCGCCAGCTCCGTTGCCAGTACCCGGTTGATCGATAGCAGTGCACCCTTGCTTGCAGCATACACGCTGCTGTTTGGCATGCCTACTCTCGCGTTTACCGAAGTATTGAAAATAATCGATCCGCCATCGTTTAATAGTGGCAGAAATTTCTGCGCAGTGAAGAAAACCCCTTTCACGTTCAGGTTCATGATAGCGTCGTAATGATCTTCCGAAGCATGTTCCAAAGGACTGAAACTTGCAATGCCTGCATTGAGGAACAGGATATCGATCTTACCGAACTTCAACTTTACTGCTTCTACCAATTGGTCGATCTGGGCCAGATCACCCTGATCCGATACGATCCCCGTTGCATTCATTTCGTTGGCCGCTTCTGCGAGGCTTTTCTCATTGCGCCCGGTTATTACAACCTTTGCACCTTGCGCTGCCAGCTCTTTAGCTGCCGCCAGGCCGATACCGCTGTTGCCACCCGTAACAACGGCTACTTTGTTCGTTAGTGTACTCATTATTTGTGTTTTGGAATGATTGTTCCACAAATATAGAATTACGGAATGATTGTTCCAAATTAATATGATGCAGTGGGGTGGCTTTAAAATTCTCTCGCTTTCTTTGGAACAAGGGTAAGACAAGGATGAGAAAGCAATATTTCGCTCCAGTAGATAATTACAACTTGTTATAGATATCTTTCCGATGACCAGCTTCTCGTACATCCACCAGTAAGATAATATCATCAATCGAGTAAATGACCCTATAATCTCCAATCCGGAAACGCCACAGGTTTTTATACCCTTTTAATTTCCTACAACTTACAGGACGGGGATTTTGCTCTAATGATTTCAGAACATTGATTATTCTTTCTACTGTACGGGCAGGTAGTTTAGATAACTCTCTTTCAGCGGTTTGAGATACAACTACCGTATAACGCTTCATTTTAATTTACCTTTTTGCCTAAGACTTCTAATAACCACGTCCAATGGTTTTTTTGTTTCATCTTTTCTGGATTCTGCAATAATTCCATCAATCAAGTCTTCAATTTCCTTATTATACTTTTCTAGCAATTTTAAATCAATCTGAACAGCGACTTTCCTATTGTCTGCATCCGTAATATAATTTACCCCTTTCATGTCTCTACTTATTTTAAACAAATTTACAGAAATTATCGCTCACCTTGAAGTATGATGTTAGTATAATACCTATATAGGTCTGTAATTAGCGTAGTGGTTATCATACTTTGAATTTAAACCAGATGTAACGACAATGTACGATCTCGCCGATTTTTCACTCTTCCATTATGTCAAAGAACTTCTGTGCAAAGCCTATAAAATCACCTCGATCATATCCTCATTTCCCTTGATATCATAAGCCGTTGCCCGAATCATACAACCCGTATCGCCCTCATTTGCTTTGCTGGCTGTGTACATCCAACCCCTCAACTTTGCCCTATAAGCAGCAAACCCCTCTTCCACCAATCGATAACTGGAGTTAAAGATCTGCACGTTTAACCGTTTTACCCGATGGTCGTCGATCGCCACTACTAGGATGGGATCTCCCGGATGCCCATTGTATTCATTTCCATCAATGAGACCCAGCCTGGGCCCTGTTGCCCTTTTGCACAGCTCCCGTACAATAGCTGGCGACAAGTGTACTGTTTCTTTTCTGTGGATGAACGAGAAGCCTGGATACGTTTGCTTGCTTCTTTTGAAAGGGGCAATAGTGACCATTCTATGTTGTAAAACCTGTGATATTTGATGATTGATAAATGGCATAATGATGTTTTTTGAAGTTGAATAAGAGGGCCGGCCCCCT
Source organism: Chitinophagaceae bacterium (assembly GCA_014380425.1). Taxonomy (GTDB): domain Bacteria; phylum Bacteroidota; class Bacteroidia; order Chitinophagales; family Chitinophagaceae; genus JADCRZ01. Next base: position 3,417 of record JACMJX010000210.1, read on the forward strand.
GTCGGCGTTCACCGGCCCCTTTTAAAATGATTACTACAATTCCACCGTGGTCTGGCTCACTGCCGCGATCACACTACCTGCTACGGCCAGGTAACTTGCTATGGTTACCACGATCGTTGGCAAAGCTACCGGAGCCGCTATAATGGCCGCCGATATGGCCGCCAGGGTAAGCCCGATGTTCTTCAGCTTTTTGAAGAACGGCGGCGTAGGTGCCAGTAACCGTTCGCCGATAGATAATGCATACATACTTTTTTGTTTCATAATAATTCATTTAGTGTTTTAAAAATTGTTTACCTACCAGGGGCAGCGCTGGAACCAATCACCAGCCATACCCTTTCTCCTGCCCGGATAGCATCGTACACCCGCTTTTTTACTTTTTGGAAAGCCACCCTGGAACCCATTCCTCTGCCCGGGCCAGTCAATTCGCTGACGGGGGCAATGCAGCCTTTGAGTTCCCTTACAGCGTTATTGGCGGGGTGAAGAAGGATCAGGGTGCGACCGGGTACCTGTGCTACCTGCAGGTGATCGTTATAGCGCGAACTGTAACGTGTTTCCAGGCGATACTTCCCTTCGGGGATACACGAGCGTCCTCGGCTGTTA
>JACMJX010000211.1 GCA_014380425.1 Chitinophagaceae bacterium
CGTACCATTATAGTTGGCTACTGCCGGTTGCAATGGATAGCCACTCGCTTCAAACATAGCTCTACTCATAGCCACGTACTCGGGGCCATTCATCATGTCATATCTTTTGGGAATCTGGCTGATACTATACCGCGCAGCGGCACTAACCTTCAACGGTCCCTCTCGCCCTTTCTTCGTAGTGATGATTATTACGCCATTTGCTGCCCTGGATCCATAAATTGCTGCCGCTGAAGCATCCTTCAGTACTTGTACAGATTCGATATCATTAGGATTAACAGTTGTATTCGCATCAGCATACATACCATCGATAATATATAAAGGATTGGCATTACCGCTGAATGTATTTAATCCACGTATGTTTACCACGGCTTCCTGGCCAGGCGCTCCGCCGTTTCTCACACTTACTCCCGGCGAAGCGCCCTGAAGTGCCTCTGGAAAAGAACGTGCAACGATCCTACCAGTGTTTTCAGTATTTACAACGCCCACGGCGCCCGTTACATCTCTTCTTCTTACAGTCTGGTATCCAATTACCACAACATCGTTTAAACTAGCGGCAGCTGCGGCCATGGTTATAGTAATCTCAGTGCGGCTGCTAATAGGAACCTCCTGAGTTTCAAAACCAATAGTACTGAACACCAGGGTTGCTGTTGCGGAACTTACCTCAAGACCGAAATTACCTTGAGCATCTGTAGACGTCCCATTCGTAGTTCCTTTTTCAACAATACTCACTCCGGCAAGAGGTTCGCCGGTATCTGTAATTACTTTTCCGGCCACCCTTACAAAAGCACCCAATCCGGTTAATTCGGGCGCTGAATTACTTACAATAACGATAAGATTTTCTCCCAGCATCCGGTAATTGAGAGACGTATTCTGTAAAACCTTATTCAAAACATCGGAAATTTTCGCATTTTTCACCGATATACTAACAACCTGCTCCGTGGGAAGAATTTCGTCTTTATATACAAATCGGTAACTGCTCTGCTCTTCAATCGCTTTCAGTACTTTTTTAAGTGCGACTTTTTCCATTTTTAGATTCAGGTTTTCCTGACCATAACTGCTGGCGAAGGATTGCATGGAGAACGCAACTATCAAAATGATGGAAAACTTTGTCATCAGCAGGTATTTGATCAACGAGCCATTACCATACGGCACTGTGCCACATGCTATTTTTTTCATACTTTAGATGTGATTTTAATGATGGATTGCCCGTATTACGGGCAGTTGTTCTGTCTTTAACACCAGCGGGGAATGTTCGTACCATTCTCCGCTTTTTGGAAAAATACTAGGTAACTTTTTTCATATGCAACGTATTTTAGTTATACAATTAAACAACGCATAAGCGTTTAGCAATCGATTGATAGTTTTAAGTATAGGTTAGCAGCTTAGGGATACTACTACTTTTTTATAATAACTTCTTTCTTATCTATGGAATATTTAAACCCGCCCGTAAGTTGCAGTGCCCGGATTACCTGAGATAAAGTTTCATCCTCAAAAATCCCGCTATAGGTATTATTCTTTAAACTTTCATCCGCTATCACAACTCGTACATCATACCACCGCTCGATTTTTCGTGCAACATCCTCAAGTCGTTCTCCTTCAAAAGCCAATGTGTTTCTGGTCCATTGCGTTTCAATAACACTGCTGCTATCGCTTGAATGGAACTGAATCTTACTTAAAATCATCATCGGTTCCTCTTCCTCATACGTTACAGCCCCGGTATTTCCCGAAGAAGGAGATATACTGTTTTTCACCAACAGTTTTTCGTTCGGTTTAAGAATTATCTTCTTGTCTGAATTATTACGTATCGTTATTTCAACCGCCCCGGTTATCAAACATGTTTCTGTATTCTTTTCATCTGCGTACGAACGAACGTTAAACGTGGTACCTAATACCTTTATATCCAAACCTCCCGCATGAATAACAAAGGGATGGTTCTTATCTTGAGCTACATCGAAATATGCCTCCCCAAAAAGTGTGACCTCCCTTAAAACACCTGAAAAGTTTTCGTCATATACTATCCTGCTATCAGCGTTTAAAAATACTATCGAACCATCAGGCAATTGAATTCTGGATTTTGATCCTCGCTTTGTACTTACTACATTTTTAGAAGTTGATGTTTTGTAAAGGTTGTCTTTAGTGGTAACAGCAAATAAAATAACGAACACTATTGCTACTGCTGCTGCAATCCCTATACCCCACTTCAAAAAAGTGGATCTTCGCCTCACAGCAATTGAACCAGTCTCTCCAACTTCATATCGCAGTTGGGGATCAGCCAGATGATTGCTTAAGCGTTGCAAATGCCTGTTATAATTATCCTTCTCGTAAAGTTGAACACTCTTCTCTTTTTCTAGCCATATCTGCACCAGTAAATCTGCCTTGAATCTCTTTTCTGGAGACTGGCTAATTTCACTGTCCAGAAGAGCCAGCTCTTCGGGTGTTGCTTCTCCCGATAGTTTTAAACTTACCAGTAACCAGAATTGTTCTTCGCTCATGTTATTTATCGGGCTATTTTAGTAAGACAGTAGTTCAGAGAATAATGTACCAAAGCCTCTAAAACATTTTTCTGAAATACAAGAGCCATCAGGAGCGGGAAAACTTATCATTTATAATACCTTGGGGCAAAAGATACGACGGCATTGCCTCGCCTATCTTTCTAATCGCTATCGCTAATTGATTGCGCACCGTAAATACAGAAAGATTGAGCACTGCCGCAACTTCTTTGTATCTCATATCCTCTTCCTTTACAAGTTGAAAGACAAGGCGGCATTGAGGTGGTAAGGATTGAATAATTGCTTTAAGCTGCCTTACCATATCAGC
>JACMJX010000015.1 GCA_014380425.1 Chitinophagaceae bacterium
AAGGAATTATACCGGTACCTTACCCCAAAAACTTTACTGCTGAATTCCGGCAGTATTCCTATATAGGCACTGCCAGCACCACAGCCGCAAATATCACACGCGCCTGCCGCGCTGGTAATAAGACTGCTTACTGCCAGCAGCAGGATAGATCGCATTAGTATTGTTTTCATTGTTCAGAGAGTTTTTTGTCTGTTATAAATTTTTTATCGTTCAATGTTCGCAGAAACGCAAGCAGTTTCAATTTCTCTGCTTCCGTTAATGCTATTCCTGGTTTATCCGTTTGCCGGAGTAGCGGATCCAGGTTGAGCGTTTCCTGTACCTCCTGCCCGTAATGATGGAGCACAGCATTTAGTGTACGAAGCCTGCCATCATGCATATAAGGAGCTGTGTAGGCGAGATTCCGCAGACTTGGAACCTTGAATTTATATGTATCGGCCGCATTTAAGGTAATGGCAAATCTGCCCTCATCATTTAAAGGTCCTGGTCGAAGGCCATTGTTCCTGAAGCTTAAATCGGTAAACAGGGGCTCTTTATGACAACTGCCACATTTTTGCTGAAAGATACCGTAGCCCTCGTTTTCTTCCTGTGTAAATAAAGGGCCCTCTCCCCGCATAATGCTGTCATACCTGGAATTACTGCTTATACACATAACCATGAATTGTGAAAGAGCTTTCATCGTAGTGGCAGTAGTAATAGCCGTACTGCCAAATGCGTCTTTGTACAATGCAGGATATACGGCGCTACTACGCAACTTATTCAGAACGTTCCCGAGCGTTTCATTCATTTCCACATGGCTCGTGATAGGCACTATTGGTTGCAGATCCAGGTCAGCCACTCCCCCATCCCACATAAACGTTTTCTCCCATGCCAGGTTCATGATAGGCTGCGCATTCCGGCTGCCAAGTCGGTCATTGATTCCATGGCTGATATCGTGTCCATGGTGTGTAAATGCTGCAGACTGCACATGGCAGGTGCCGCAGGATATGGTATTGTCTGCCGACAGGAGCGGGTCGTAAAAGAGCTTACGGCCCAATTCGAACCCCTTTCCGGTTATCTCGTTACCAGCAAGATTGTATGCCGGGGCCGGAAAATTGCCTGGTTGCCGGAATACAGCATATTGTTGTTCTACCTGTTTACTGCAGGCATAAAATAAAAGCACCAGTAAAACACCCATAGTTAACTTTCTGTTGATCATAATAATGTTTTAGTCTTCAGTATGATCATGACGGAACATGCCCGGAATATTATCGGCTATGTTTACGCTGAACGGCCCAAACATAACTGTCGGATTCGAGGCTATGCTTATGGAGCTGGAGCCGCCGAACATTTTAAGTACATCCACCATCAGGTGAACGTTTGTTTCCCTATCTCTTCTCACGCTTGCTATACCTGCCCGGGTGAGATCGATGGTAACAGATCTTATATTGTTAATTGTTGGCGTGCTATAGCCCCCAAAGCCTCCGATGTGATAACGGAAGTAGCGCTGGCCAGATGCATCGACCGGCGCGCTTGAAGAGGTGCCTTCAAGCTTCACAAAAATATATCCACTGTTCCATCCCCAGTACATGCCGTGGTCGGAGTAGGAGGCCGGGTCTAAAACCCCGGTTCGCCTGCTGATGTCCATAGTGTTTCTCAGGCTGTCGACTCCTACTATAAAAGACAGCGAAGAATAGTCTGCCTGGGGAACATGAAGTTTTACGGAGTGCGATGCTACATCTGTTTCGTTGATCATGAAGTAACTACTATCCTGTGGAACCACATAATCTTTTCCATCTGTTGTTGTTAGTTTTACATTGCTGATAAAGTACTGGAATACAGACACTGAGAATGGTTCATTTGCCGCGTTCGTATAAACCCCGGTGTTTAGCTGAAGGTTCTTGTCCCCGGCGATATTGTCAAATTCTATAGAAAGCGGCGCAGTTGAATTATCTAAAGGAGTTTCATCTTTCTTACATGCCGTAAAAAGAACAAGAATAGCTAGTGCTAAATATTGTCTCATGATTTTAATTGTAGTTATATTTTGTTATTGAAGCCGACAGGGCATAGCATAGCCGTTCCTGTCGGAGTGTATGCCAACGATTGGATCTGTTATAGCCACTGGGCTATAGAATGCGATCTTGATTGCCTGAAAATATTCTGAATAAACAAGGCTGCTATACACCAGGAGGGTGAAAGATCTCTCTCTTGTAGCCTGTTACAAGAAAGCTGGCTTTTGCAGGAATTGAAACGGGAAGTATAGCTGTTTGTGAGTTAAATGAGAATGCCCTTATTTCTTCTACAAAGTCGACATTCACCGTCTTTTCGTTTCCTTTACGATCAGGTTTTTCTGCAGCGTCGTTGGTTTTGGTGAGCTGTTTTTTTAAATGGCATTCTCCATTACAATGAATCTGTGGTTTGTTTTTGTTCTCGCAAAAATTAGCGGCTATATACTCCTTGTTCAAAGCATATTCAACACATACCAGCGGCATGGCAAACATCCTTATCAGGATGAGTAGTGCAACATACGCAACAACAGTATGGTGAATCAGCTTTTGCATGCAGAATGCAAAGGTAAGTAGTGCTAAATATATTTCGGTTATTTCCTTTTTTTTTACGAAATTTACTAACCTCCTTTGCCTCGGCTGATGTAATTAAATAATGTGTTATGATCTCTTTTAAAAAGCTATTCATTGCTTCTCTTTGTCTGGGCACGGCCCTGTTTTCTTCCTGCGGTAAGGAGTTAAGTACATCCGGTACTGCCCCTGAAGACTCGGCGTCTGTAGCTCTTGTGCTCTCGCATTCAGTCCGAACGCTTCCGCTGAATTATATTGATGAATATATTACTGATGGAGGTGAAACCTATAAAGTAAGCCGGTTCCGCTATTACATACATGATATAGAATTGATAAGCAAAGCGGGTGTAGCTTCAAAAGTACTGCCTGGCTATTTTCTCGTGAATCAGGATGAACCAGCATCGAGACGTTTCTCTTTTAACGCTCCCGCGGGTTCGTATTCGTCTATTGCGTTCACCTTGGGGGTTGACAGCGCCGATAACATGAGCGGCGCGCAGGCAGGCGCACTCGACCCTGCTAATGGTATGTTCTGGACCTGGTCTTCTGGTTACGTAATGGCTAAGCTGGAAGGCACTTCTCCTTTTGTAACAGGAGCCAGTAATAATTTTACCTATCATATTGGCGGATACAAAGCTCCCGACGCCGTAATCAAGAAGATAAATATACCTGTAACAGAACCTAATAGTCTGAACCTGGTTAGAGATACCAGCGTTACATTGAATGTGAGTGTGGATATCAACACCTGGTTCAGCAGGGTACATGATATAGAAATGGCACTTACTCCAGCATGCCATTCTCCCGGAGAGCTGGCCAAAAAAATAGCGGAGAACTATGAAGGCATGTTCTCATTGAAGAACATCGAATAAAGATACAGCAGCAATGCTCGTTTCTGTTTGCCGGCTATCCTCGGCCTTTCTTTAGTATTTTCGTTTTAAATACAAATGCCTGATGCCGATATCCGATCTCCATCCTTCCATTAAAGCAATACGAACTACACAACTGGGTATCCTTATTAGTATAGTCCTGGTTGCTGTCAAAGGCTTGGCAGGGCATCTGGGTCATTCCTATGCGCTGATAGCGGATGCCACTGAAACAGGTGCAGACATTCTCAGCTCGGCTCTACTATGGGTCGGGCTTCGTATTTCATTAAAACCAGCAGACGATCAGCACCCTTACGGGCATGGAAAAGCCGAGCCGCTTGCGGCAATGGCTATTGCTTTTTTCCTGATGGCTGCTGCGGTATGGATCGGATGGCATGCCTTCGAGTTTGCTACCACACCGCATGAACAACCTAAAGGGTTTACCCTCTACGTACTGATAATTGTGATTTTTGTAAAAGAAGCTATGTTCCGGTACGTGCTGCGCGTAGGAAAAGAGATTAACAGTACTGCAGTAAAAGCAGATGCATGGCATCACAGAAGCGATGCTATTACCTCTCTCGCTGCCTTCGCAGGAATAATCATAGCGCTTATAGGCGGAAAGGGTTACGAAGGCGCAGATGATTGGGCCGCAATGCTTGCTTCCGCAATTATTTTCTATAATGCCATTATCCTGCTCCGGCCAGCTTTATCGGAAATTATGGATACGGCTCCTTCTAATGAAATTTTCCTGAAAGTGAAGAAAATAGCCTCTGAGGTAGAAGAAGTAAAAGAAATAGAGAAATGCTACGTGAGGAAAATGGGGTTCGAATACTTCGTTGACCTTCATATCAAGGTAGATGGCACGCTCAGCGTGGCTGAAGGTCATAGAATAGCTCATCTGGTGAAAGACCGGCTGCTTGCTGGCGATATCGGTATTAAAGATGTATTAATACATATTGAACCTCACTAATTTAATTTACCTTGTAAGAAATTAATCAACTCCTTTTTATGCGAAAAGTATTGTTCCCTGCACTGTTTCTTTTAACTATCAGTATATATAGCGCCCATGCGCAAAAGATCGTGGTTTCAGACGGTCAGAAGTTTGAACTGGTAACGTTAACCAAAATGGACATGAATATGGAGGCCATGGGCACCCCGCAAAAGGTAATCACTGAAACAACTATCATTGCAATCGTTGAATCAAAGAGCCACTCCGATACGGATTATGTTTTTGTAAACACCATAAAGAGCATGAAACTGATAACGGATGCCGCGGGACAAAAGATCAATTTCGATTCGGACAATAAGGAAGATATGAACGGCCCAATGGCCGCGGGGTATAAGGGTATCGTGGGTTCCACGCAAGAGTTTCGGGTAAACAGGCAGGGTAAAATACTATCTATGAAAACGCTCGGATCAGACTCGGGCGGCATAGTGAACCAGACCCTCGAAATGTTCAGTCTTTTTACCAAAGGTCAACCATATCCGCTTCTGATGGCTATCCCCGCCAAACCAGTTAAGAAAGGCGAGAGCTGGGTTGATTCTACAGGCTCCTCCGACTCTTTAAAAACCGTTTACACCTACACGCTCAAAGAAAATAACGGAACGGATGCTATTGTAGGAATTAAGGGATTATTGAAAATGGCACATAAAATGGCGCAGCAAGGGATGGATATTCAGATGAACCTGGAAGGAAACATCTCCGGAGATGCTGTGTATGAAAAAGCAAACGGCTTATTGAAATCCAATACCTCCGTATCAGATATGAAAGGAAATATGGAAGTGATGGGTCAGAGCATGCCAATGACTATGGTTACTACCACCACGCTGAATGTTAGAAAGATCTGAGTTCTTCAAAATAAAAATATAAGCCGCCTTACAGATGCCGCTGTATAAGGATCAAATGGGCCGTGCTATCGAGTTGGTCAATGCGCCCCAACGCATAGTGTCTCTTGTACCTTCTTTAACTGAGTTGCTTGCTCATCTGGGGCTTGCAGACAGGGTGAAGGGCATCACCAAATTCTGTGTGCATCCTGACGACTGGTTTAGAAATAAAGCTAGAATTGGCGGCACCAAAACAATCGATATACCCAAAGTTCTTTCGCTCTCCCCAGATCTTATCATTGCCAGTAAAGAAGAGAATGTAAAGGAACAGATCGACCAACTGGCAGCAACGGCTCCAGTGTGGGTAACGGATGTTAATAACCTGGAAGAAGCCTGTGCGATGATCTCGGATATAGGAGGGATCACAGCCTCCCGAGATAAAGCCGACCGCCTCGTGTCGGATATCAAAGATAGGTTCGGAGCGTTGGAGCAGCTTGTAAAGCTCCACGGGCCACCACTAACATGTGCCTATCTTATCTGGAAAGATCCATACATGACCGTTGGAGCAGATACGTTTATAAGCGACATGCTGTTGCGCTGCGGCCTGATAAACGCCTTTGCTGCTTCTAAACGTTATCCCGAAATAACCCTTTCGGATATAAAGAACCTGGGATGCCAGTTAGTACTTCTTTCCTCGGAGCCCTACCCCTTTCGCGAACAACAGGCTCAACTAATACAAAACGAGCTTCCCGGCAGTAAAGTTATACTCGTTGATGGTGAAATGTTTAGCTGGTACGGTAGCCGCCTTCTTGCTGCGCCTTCTTATTTCAAACAACTTCTATATCCCTAACAAGGTTTATTATGTAACGCTCCTGCGCTCCGTCAGTCATATTTTCTGCGGTAATACAGCAAGAGAAGTTATTTTTGCAGCATGTTAAAATCAACCCTACTAAAGGCAGCACAAGCCGGCTCAGACGTTATCCGCAATTATTTTAACGGCGAGTTCAAGATCTCCTTTAAAAGCGGGGGCATTAACGACCTTGTTACGGAAGCAGATCATGCTTCTGAAAAAGCCATCTTCAGTGTTATTCAGGAGGATTACCCGGAACATTTTATACTCAGCGAAGAATCGGGAGCAATTATAATGGATAGTGAGTATAAATGGATCATAGACCCTATCGACGGCACCATCAATTTTGCGAACGGTATTCCCCTTTGCTGCGTAAGTATCGGCCTGGAAAAGAACGGGGAGATGATAATGGGGGCAGTATATGCGCCCATGCTAAACGAATTTTACTTTGCGCAGAAGGGCTTCGGTGCCTCGCTGAACGACAAGAAAATCGCTGTAAGCAATAAAACGGAAGTAATCCATGGGTGCTTTGTAACGGGCTTTCCATATACCTACCTGGATGCCCCTAATGGCCCTCTGCAGGTTTTCGAAAGGTTTATCCGCAAAGGCATCCCGGTACGAAGGCTTGGCTCGGCAGCTATCGACCTCTGCTGGGTAGCCGCAGGACGCTTCGATGGGTTTTACGAGCATAAGCTGAATGCCTGGGACAGTGCGGCAGGATTTCTGTTAGTGCAGGAAGCAGGCGGAAAAGTAACTGACTTTAAAGGAGATGACTATTCCCCATATCAGCCGCATATCCTGGCAACTAATGGAAAACTGCACGATGAAATGCTGGAATGGGTAAATGACCAAAGACAATAATTATGGAAAATGCAAGGACTGAGATATCCACTCTCGGAGAATTTGGCCTTATAAGCCACCTCACCAAAAACATAGAGATCAAGAATGCATCCACTATCTTGGGTGTTGGTGATGATGCAGCCGTGATGGATCCTTTCGGTAAACAGGTTGTAGTTACCACAGACATGCTGGTAGAAGGCGTGCATTTCGATCTGATGTACACTCCGTTGAAGCATCTTGGATAT
>JACMJX010000212.1 GCA_014380425.1 Chitinophagaceae bacterium
ATTCCTATTCTTATGTTTTTCAGGGCCAGACAGGTTCTCTGGATCATGCATTCGTTACGTCTTCCTCTCTTTCCCAGCTCACTGGTTCATCCGTATGGAATATCAATGCCGACGAACCGATCGGTAAAGACTATAATCAGGAATTCAACCCGGCTTATCTGTACAGTGCCGATCCTTATCGTTCATCCGATCACGACCCCGTGTTGGTTGGTTTTAATTTACAAGGGGCACAAAACACTCCACCTGCCGTATCTATCACCAGCCCCTCAACTGGCGCATCATATAGTGCCGGAAGTAACATCACCTTACAAGCCACCGCAACAGATGCAGATGGAAGCATCGTTAAAGTTGAATTCTATGCAGGGTCTCTGAAGCTTGGCGCAGACTCCACGGCTCCTTATGAATACACCGCCAGAAACGTGGAAGCAGGAACCTATACTATAACCGCTCTTGCAACGGACAACGACAGTGCCCTTGCCGTTTCAGATTCTATAGTAATAACGGTTGCCGCTTGCCAGGGAAGTGGAACGATTTCCGCCGAAGGCTACAATGGTATACCGGGAACGCAGGTAGCGAACCTTCTTGGCAGCCCCGCTTATCCGGATAGTCCTTCCGTATCCGTGTCGCTGGGCCAGTTTGAATTTGGTTCCAATATAGGCGACAATTACGGTGCCCGCGTAAGAGGCTATATCTGCGCGCCTTCTACCGGGTATTATACTTTCTATATTGCGGGCGACCACCAGTGCGGTCTATGGCTTAGCACAGATGAAAACCCTGCAAACAAATCGTTGATAGCATATAGTGAGTTGCCGGTTCCATTACGTGCATACTACAATAGAAGTACACAAAGATCGGCACTTGTTCACCTTTTTAAAGGAGCCCGGTACTATATCGAAGCCCTTCACAAAGAAGCTACAGGAAACGACCATCTTTCCGTAGCCTGGCAACTGCCGGATGGCAACATAGAAGCACCCATCCCCGGAAGACGACTTTCTCCATGGCAGTCATCTTCTAGTGCGCGCGTGGCCGGCAACTTTAACCAGGCAATGGAAAAAGCAGGCAGGTTACAATCATCCAACCTGAATGTCACTTTCTCCCCGAATCCTTCGAATACTTACTTCAACCTGAGTGCGAAAAGCGCCGTACTTAAGCCATTGGCAGTAACAGTGACAGATGCTTCAGGAAAGGTGATCGAGCGGGTGCAGAATCTAACTTCAGGTGCTGCACTTCAATTGGGAAGTAATTATGCACCGGGCGTATATTTTGTAGAAGTAAGACAAGGTGCGCAGACAGTAAGAACGAAACTGATTAAACAGTAATCGAAGTTTACATACTTTTTTGGAAGGCTGTCTCATATTTTAAAATATGGGACAGCCTTTTTAATTTTCACTATTTATCCCAATAGATGCGTATTAATTTAATAACGTAGACTTAATGTTAAGGAAATGCTTTTGTCTCAACTTTAATTAAATTTTTTATATGAAACATCTATACCCCTGTTTGTTCACCTTATTTTTCTTTTTCTCTCATACTGGTCGTGCGCAAAACAACCCGCAGTTTCAATTTACATGGAGTCGCGATATAGGATCTCCGACTCTTCTAAATAATACAGACCAGCCCTATATCAAGACGTCCGATTCAGCGATTGTACTTTTTACGATTTCGGGAACTTACGACGATCTGCAACTCTATTTCAATAAGATTGACCTTAACGGACAGGTTCAGATTTATAAAAAAACATTGCCTTTTAAAACTACAGGCAATTATTACTTTCAATTATTTCCAACAGCAGATGGCGGAGTTATACTGGTAAAATATATTCGCCTTGGGCGATCCGTACAATTCTACCGGCTAGATGCCAACGGTAACCTCGTGGTGTCGAAAGATTTGAGTCCCACACAAGGTAATTATGGATTTGCTCTTTCCCAACATGCGAAAAACGGAATCACATTCATAGTTTTCAACCGTTACGATGCCCGCTTCCTCAACGTGCTGGGATCACGTATATTGGCAATTGATCCTTCTGGTACTATTGTTATTACATCAGACCTCAATAATGTTTCTTACATCAATCTTTTTCCTCCAGACGACAGTACTATTCTTTCTATAGAGTCGATCAATAACTATCAGCAGTATTTCGTGCGACGTTCTCTTTCAGATGGGTCGATAATAAAAACGGCTGAAGTTCCTTATGGGCGCCCCGGTAGTTATCCTTCCATACTCAGTAATGTGATCTTCAACGCCACTACCAACCAATTTCATTACCTGGCACAAGACACTGCCCAGGCCCAGCCCGGCGCTTTCAATATCAATGCCCTTAGCTTTGATAGCGGCTTCAACCAGATCAGAACCACCAACTACACAAATGTGGCTGTTTTAAGCCAATTCGGAACTGCCCCGTCTCTAGTACTTACAGCAGATGTAAATGGGGGCTGGTACGCCAACCTTCGCCCTCTCTTCTATAATAATTTCATACTGGCAAAGGCAGACACGACAGACCAGATTAATTGGGCATACGGGTCCTCAGACAAATCGCTGGCCGATTCCTGGCGGAATATCATCCCGCTTCCAGGAAATGAGTTCATCGCCGGCTTGTACAATAAGGTGATACGTGTAAAAGTCATCGATTCCTCAGCAATTTTTGCTGGATCGAGGAGCGATCTTTCAGTCTTATCATCATTTAAAAAGCAGGACGAATCCATTTTGGAAAACAGTTCTTCCAGATTAGATATTCGTTATAACAATCCTTCGGCCAATGTTTTTAGGCTCCGTTTTAGCACCCATTCTACAGAAAGAATTCATCTTCAATTAACAGACGTCAACGGCCGGATCATTGAACAAAGAGTAAGCGTTCCCGGTCAAACCAATCAGGTAGAAGTGGGCGGTAAGCTTAGGGCAGGTATGTACTTCGCAATTGTAACGCAGGGAAAGGAACGAAAAGTTATAAAACTAGTCAAGTTGTAAACAAAGCCATCTTGGTGACAGGGTAACCATACTGATCTCGTTCGCCTCTCTAAGGTATCTGGAAGGTATCTGGTTCGACTTTAGTCGAAGGAGAGTCGAACGAGAGACCGGGATCATCCACCATCAATGTGGAAGCCGACGCAACAATTAATTTCTGGCACATGGTTATTAATTTTGACATTGAAAAATGGATATTGTTTCAATCTTTTAAAACTAAAAAGAAGGTTGAACAACCGGTTAAGCTGCTCAACCTTCAAATCATATTACAATTTTTTTAAAGATACAATCCTGCGCAAGCGCTTACTCACCGATTCTGATATGTACAACACATTGCCAGATGGGTCGGCTGCAATGCCATTGGGACCGGTAAAAGTTGCAGTGGCCGGCGCTCCATCCTGTGCCCCTTGCTCCCCGGTACCCGCCAGTATAGCAACCTGCGCAGCAAGCGTTATTTTATACACCCTATTGATAATAGTTCCGGCCACATAAATATTATCGTTGGCATAGGTAAGGTAACCAGTAAAGGGAGTGTATGGAATGCCGGGTAATGACAGGTGGGCAAAAACAGTGGCTGTTCCGCCAGGGGTAACTTTATGAATGATATCGTTCACAAAATTGCCCACATAAAGGTTGTCATATTTATCAATAGCCATACCGGTCAATGCAATTCCCCCCAAA
>JACMJX010000213.1 GCA_014380425.1 Chitinophagaceae bacterium
TATAAGTAACTTGCCTTTTTTTATTTCTACATATCTTCAAATACACTGTATGAAGTTTTTTATAGACACGGCTAATCTTGCCCAAATAAAAGAAGCAAATGATTTAGGAATTTTGGATGGCGTTACTACAAATCCATCCCTGATGGCGAAGGAAGGTATCAAAGGAGAAGAAGCCATTACCAACCACTATAAAACCATTTGCGAAATGGTGGATGGCGATATAAGTGCAGAGGTGCTGGGAACTACCTTCGAAGGTATTATAGAAGAAGGTAAGAAATTGGCAGCTATCCACCCTAATATCATCGTCAAAGTACCGATGATAAAGGAAGGCGTAAAAGCAATCAAATGGTTTACCGATAATGGTATCAAGACAAACTGTACACTCATATTCAGCGCAGGCCAGGCAATACTTGCGGCTAAGGCTGGCGCTTCTTATGTATCACCATTCATAGGCAGAATAGATGACAGTGGCTGGGATGGTGTTGAACTTATTGGCCAGATCTCCCGCATCTACAAGCTGCAGGGTTACAAAACAGAAATTCTTGCTGCTTCTATACGTACGGCGCTTCATATCGTTAAATGTGCCGAAGCTGGTGCAGATGTATGCACCTGTCCTTTAGAACCTATTCTCGGGCTGTTGAAACACCCACTCACTGATATAGGACTGGCGAAGTTTCTGGAAGATGCCAAGAAGATGTAAAGGAATTTTTGGGATCGATCATGTTTCCCGTTATTTTTGCACTACAATTATGAAATTATATACACATATCCATCATCATTACCGCTAGAAGGTAAGCTGTGATGTTTTGTGTTGGAAGAATAATAGAACATTAAAGGGCTTACCGGAAGGTAGGCCCTTTTTACTTTCAAGCGTTACTGTAAAAGATTATTTATGAGACTAAGACTGGCTATTCAAAAATCCGGGCGACTGCATGATGACTCCATTAAACTACTTAAGGAATGCGGCATAGATATTTCTAATGGTGTAAACAAGCTAAAAGCGGAAGCCAGCAACTTTCCGGTAGAGGTTTTCTTTCTGCGGGACGATGATATACCGCAATATGTAGAAGACGGAGTGGCAGATATTGGTTTTGTTGGAGAGAATGTAGTGTATGAAAAGAACAAAGAGGTAGAGGTAGTTGAAATGCTGGGCTATGGCAAGTGCCGCTTAAGCATAGCAGTCGGGCGAAACGAACGGTACGATTCCGTTCAATACCTCAGTAAAAGAAGAATAGCCACCAGTTATCCGGTGATAGTTACTGATTTTCTTAAAAAAAATAATATTGATGCCGAGATTCATGAAATCAGTGGCTCTGTTGAAATAGCCCCTGGTATTGGCCTTGCAGACGCCATCTGCGACATTGTAAGTAGCGGCTCAACGCTTTTCATGAACGGTTTAAAAGAAGTGGAAACGATTCTGAAATCGGAGGCGGTACTAATTCGTAATCCGTTGCTGAAAGAAGAGCAGTTGAAAATTCTCAACAAATTACTGTTCAGGATCCAGTCTGTAAAGAAGGCAAAGAACAATAAGTACGTATTACTTAATGCACCCAATGAAAACCTAGAGGAGATCATTGGTCTTTTGCCCGGAATGAAGAGTCCTACGGTATTGCCACTGGCCCAGGCAGGTTGGAGCAGTGTTCATAGTGTACTGAACGAAAACGATTTCTGGGAAATTATTGAAAAACTGAAGGAAGCCGGGGCGCAAGGTATATTGGTGGTGCCCATTGAAAAAATGATCGTATAAAAAAGCACTATGCAGATAATAAAACATCCTTTAAGGAGCGAATGGAAAAAGATTCTTCAGCGCCCGGCTATGGACACTCCCTCGCTGGAGTCAAGGGTCTCCCACATCCTTAAAGAAATAAAAGAGAACGGAGATGAGGCTGTGCGCAGGTTTTCATTGATGTTCGATAAGGTTTCCATTAACGATATGGAGGTGAGTGACGCTGAAGTGCAACAAGCCGGTGAAAGCCTTCCTGAAAATTTGAAAGCAGCAATCCGGGCTGCAAAGGAAAACATAGAACGCTTTCACAAAGCACAGTTAACGACTGTTGAAGTAATAGAAACGATGCCCGGTGTAAAGTGCTGGCGTAAGAGCTTGCCCATCGAACGAGTGGGACTCTATATACCTGGGGGTACTGCTCCTTTATTTTCCACAATGCTGATGCTTGGTATTCCTGCTAAAATTGCGGGCTGCAAGGAGATTATACTCTGTTCGCCCCCCGACAAGGAGGGAAAGTTGCACCCTGCTATTTTATATGCGGCAGGGCTGGTAGGTATCACAAAGATATTCAAGGCAGGAGGTGTGCAAGCCATAGGAGCCATGGCTTACGGTACCGATACGATACCACAGGCATTTAAGATTTTTGGACCAGGCAACCAGTATGTAACGGCTGCGAAGCTGCTGGTGCAGAAAGACGGCACGGCGATCGACATGCCTGCCGGACCGAGTGAAGTGGCTGTTTATGCTGACGGCACGGCGAATCCGGTGTTTGTGGCGGCGGATCTTTTAAGCCAGGCCGAGCATGGGGAAGACAGCCAGGTGCTGCTAGTTGTGATCGACGAAGCCCTTGTACAGGAAGTGAGGGTTCAGATCGAAAAGCAACTAGAGATACTGCCAAGAAAGGATATGGCAGCGCAGGCCTTGAAACATAGTAAGATTATCATTGCTGAAGATGAACAGGTAGCTATCGATTTGCTAAACGAGTATGCAGCCGAACATCTTATACTATCTTGCAGCAACCCAGAGCAGGTAGCTGAAAAAGTAATCAGCGCTGGCTCAGTGTTTCTGGGCCATTATTCGCCAGAAAGTGTGGGAGATTATGCCAGCGGCACTAATCATACTTTGCCAACCAATGGCTATGCGAGAAGTTACAGCGGTGTAAGTGTAGATAGTTTCGTTAAAAAGGTAACATTTCAACAGTTAACAAAAGAAGGCCTTGACAATATTGGCGGCATTGTGGAACTAATGGCAAGAGCGGAAGGCCTCGATGCCCATGCCAACGCCGTGAGCGTACGATTGTAATATTTCTAAAATCAGAATTAATAATGTTTAGAATTGAAAACCTGCTGCGTGAAAATATTAAACGCTTGGTACCCTATTCCTCTGCCCGTGATGAGTTCAAGGGAGAAGCCTCAGTATTCCTCGATGCTAATGAAAACAGTTTTGGCTCGCCGCTTATCACATGGTACAATAGGTATCCCGACCCAATGCAGTGGAAGGTAAAAGAAAAACTAAGCGCCATCAAGGCTGTTCCGGTAACTCAGATTTTTTTGGGTAATGGAAGTGATGAATGTATAGATGTGCTGTTCCGCTCATTCTGCAACCCGGGTAAGGATAATGTTATCATAGTGCCACCAACCTACGGAATGTATGAGGTAAGTGCGAACATCAATGATGTAGGAGTGCATAAAGTAGCTTTGACGGAGAATTTTCAGCTTGATCTAGAAGGCATAGAAGCGGCGATAGATGATAACACGAAGATGATCTTCCTTTGTTCACCCAATAACCCTACCGGGAATTCTCTCGACAGGGAAGACGTAGAGATGATCCTCAATAACTATCACGGACTGGTGATAATCGATGAGGCTTATATCAATTTCTCCCGTCACCGCTCCTTTGTACAAGAATTGAAAGAGTACCCTAATCTTGTGGTGCTGCAGACTCTTTCAAAGGCATGGGGTCTTGCTGCTTTAAGAGTAGGCATGGCTTTCGCTTCGAAGGAAATCATACAAATCATGAGCAAGGTGAAACCGCCCTATAATATCAATCAGCCATCGCAAGAGCTAGCACTTAGAGCGCTTGAAGAAGTAGGGATGGTCAATGATATGATCAGAGAGATCGTTAAGGAAAGAGGCCTGTTGGCACAGTCGCTTGAAGAAATTTCGGTCGTACAAAGAATATACCCCAGCGACGCGAACTTCTTGCTGGTAAAAGTAAATGATGCAAAAAAAGTGTACGATAGTTTACTTAAAAAAGGTATCGTGGTAAGAGACAGAAGTAAAGTGGAATTATGTGAAGGCTGTCTTCGCATTACGGTGGGAACAGAGAGGGAGAATAATGAATTGATCGCAGTACTCAAACAACTTACCTAAAACAATTTATATGAAACGTGTACTTTTTATAGACAGGGATGGAACACTGATAGAAGAAGCACCACCTACTTACCAGCTGGATTCATTTGACAAGCTTACCTTTTACCCCCACATGTTTGAGTATATGGGAAAGATAGCACGCGAACTGGATTATGAGCTGGTGATGGTTACCAACCAGGATGGGCTGGGAACGCCGTCTTTCCCAGAAGAAA
>JACMJX010000214.1 GCA_014380425.1 Chitinophagaceae bacterium
TCATAAAAAGACAAGTCAATATATACCTGCTGATCTCCCGGGCAATAAAATGGCCCTGAAGCAGACCCTGCCATGCCACAGGCAGATTGTACGCGGTCACGGAAAAGCACCAGTTTTGGTTCCTGATATTGTTTTCCCTGCTCGTTCATTATTTTATTCCAAACATCTTCTGTATCAGCCAACACTACTTTCACGAAGCTGGCGCGTTCATCGTCCAAAGCCTGCTCTTCGGTACTTAGTTGCTGCGTTTGACCCGCAGGCAACTGCTGTTGTATCTGCGAAATATCTACATTCCCGCCCATAAGCAGGTTTACGACTACTATTATAATCCCGATAATACCTCCTCCGGCTGCCACTTTACCTCCTGAAAATCCCCTTCTGTCATCAACATTACCGCTTTCGCGCCTTCCTTTCCATAACATAGTCTTATTTTTTGAATGTTAATTGCTCTATTGAACGCATTTCCACAAAATAATAGCTTCTAAAAATAGCTAAAATAGAGCATTTTCTTTGCCTATCCGGTTCCACTTTCTAATGCAAGAGCCTTGCCAGAAGAACTGGACATGAATCCAATTTCTACCTGCAGGAATGAGTTTTTAAACGGATTAAAGATACATACCCTTAAAATTCGTTAATTTGTCACATGCTTTCCAAAAGTACATTAACATTACTGCGTGTTCCTTTCTCGTTTTTCCTAATGCCTGTTTATTTTTTTGCATTGAGCCAGGTGCCGGTAATTAGTACGTGGAAGGCAGTGCTCGTCTTCATAATAATTCACTTCATAATGTATCCGGCAAGCAATGGTTATAATAGCTATATGGATCGGGATGAAGAAAGTATAGGCATGCTGGAAAAACCGCCTCCCCCAACCGATGAGCTTTTTTATATCTCGGTTATACTGGATACGCTTGCCATTGCTTTAAGCTTCCTGGTGAATCTACCCTTTGCCCTCTGCATTATTGCTAACATTCTGGCCTCGAGAGCATACAGCTACAGGGGCATCCGGCTTAAAAAATACCCGATAGCCGGCTTTCTTACCGTGATCGTTTTTCAGGGTGCCATCACGTACTATATGGTTTACACCGGCGCTTCAGAAGATTACCGGAATCTCCCTATTCCCTGGGAGGGCATGATCATAGCAAGTCTTCTGTTTGGGGGCTTTTATCCGCTTACCCAGATTTATCAGCACAAACAGGATCTTAAGGACGGAGTACGCACTATTAGTTATGTGCTCGGTTATACGGGAACATTCCTGTTCAGTGGAATAATGTACACGATTGCCGATGGATTGCTCTTCCAATATTTTAGCATTAGAGATCAAGTTATGCACTTTTGGATCCTGCAAGTTTTCTTCCTGCCGGTTGTTGCCTATTTTCTTTTCTGGTGGATGAAAGTAAGCAGGAACAATGCGAACGCGAATTTCAGGTATGCGATGCGCATGAACATTATAGCATCTGCAAGCACCAATATAGCGTTTATCAGCTTTTGCCTTTTAAATCATACCTTCAGGGAGGCACTTGTTTTGTAACTCTACACTATACCGCTACGTTAATCTAATAAAAACAGGTGAGTAAGATAATATCGATAGGAACAGCTTTACCTCCATACCGGCACAGGCAGATGGATATTCTCGCATTTATGCTAAATGTCTACCAGCCGGAAGCGGGTGACCGGAGAAAGATAGCACTGCTTTATGAACGAAGCGGCATTGAAGCGCGTTATTCGGCCATTCCAGATTACTCGGGTAAACTTAGCGACCGTAGTTTCTACCCTGGTACAAGCGATATGGAACCATTTCCCGCGCTGGAGAAACGGATGGAACTTTACCAGGAAAATGCGACAGACCTGAGTATTCGTTCAATCGAAAACTGTATAAAGGATCGTATCAATAAAAAAGAAATCACCTGCCTTATCACCGTTAGCTGCACGGGTATGTCTGCCCCAGGCCTGGATATCAGCATTCTTCAGAAAATGCAGCTTTCTCCTAATATCCAAAGGAGTTCGGTCAATTTTATGGGTTGCTACGCGGCTCTTCATGCCTTGAAAGCGGCGGATGCCATCTGCAAGGCAGACAAAGAAGCGAGGGTGGTGATAGTGTGTACTGAATTGTGTACCCTTCATTTTCAGAAAGAATCCGACATGGATAGCATAGCCAGCAGCCTGTTGTTCGGTGATGGCGCTGCTGCTGTTCTTGTAACGGGAGATTCCTATGCCGGCAAAGGTCTTTTTCTGAAAGGCTTTTATTCCGAAGTGGCGCTACAGGGCCACGACGATATGGCCTGGCATCTTTCATCTCGGGGCTTCCTGATGCGGCTTAGTGCATACATTCCGAAGCTGATCGGAGAATCCATTACTCCCCTGCTTCACAATGCCCTGGCAGCAGCTGGCATCAGCAAGGAGAAAGTAACCAGATGGGCCATTCACCCGGGGGGCAAAAAGATACTGGATACAATTCAGCAGGAACTGCTGCTTCAAAAAGATGATCTGGCGGCTTCGTATAAAATACTTAATGACTACGGCAATATGTCGTCTCCTACTGTCTTGTTTGTTTTAAAAGAGATCATGGAGAACTTGAAAAGTAATAGTGAAAAGATCTTCATGGCTGCTTTCGGCCCGGGTATTACGCTCGAAACACTTATACTGGAACAATGAACCTATTTTCACAAAGATCATCGAAGGAAGAACTGATAGATTTTCCAAACGTTCCTTTCAAGGACTGGACAGCCTGCCTTGACGAACTAAATACCATCAATACTTGGCTGGGTGGACATAAAATTACTACTGACGGATTGAAAAAGCTTCCACTAACCGCTGAGGAGCCCCTTGTGATCGCAGAAATAGGATGCGGTGGCGGAGATAATCTCAGAGCTATCCACCGCTGGAACAAGAAAAGACAGCTTCCCATCCGGTATATCGGCATAGACCTTAACAGCGCCTGCATTGATTTCGCCAGGAAGAACTGTGCTAGCCTTCCGCACCATGAATTTATACTCTCAGACTACCGGAAAGTGCAGTTTGAGAACAAAGCTCCCGATATCATTTTTAGTTCGTTATTTTGTCATCATTTCAAGAACCATGAGCTGGTAGAAATGTTGCTATGGCTAAAACAGAACTCGGTAAAAGGGTTTTTCATTAATGATCTGCACCGGCATCCCGTGGCCTATCATCTCATCAAATGGATCACCGCCGCTTTTTCCGGGTCGTATCTGGTGAAGCATGACGCACCCATATCCGTTCTCAGAGGCTTCAGGAAAGGGGAATGGCAGGAGCTGTTCCGGCAGGCAGGGTTAAAGAACTATCACATCGAATGGAAGTGGGCGTTCCGGCATTTAATAACTGTAAAAAATGGATAGCAGTCCCTTAAGGTATCAGGTGGCTATTGTAGGCGGTGGACTGGCAGGTTTGGCAACCGCAATACTTCTTGGAAAGAAAGGCTACAAAGTGGCTCTTTTCGA
>JACMJX010000215.1 GCA_014380425.1 Chitinophagaceae bacterium
AGGAATACCGGCAATAAAAAAGAAGAAATCAGGTAAAATGGGGTTAAGAAAAATGAAGTTAGCAGGCATGTGTTTACCCGTTCTTATCATTTTCCTTACTGCGTGTAACAGTCCCTACACCCCGAAACCAAGAGGATATTTTAAAGTAGCGCTTCCAGAGAAATCATACCAAGTATTCGACAAACCGGGCTACCCCTACACATTCGAATATCCAAAATATTCTACGGTTATACAGGATACCAGCTTTTTTGAGGAGAAGCCCGAGAATCCCTATTGGGTCAACGTAGATTTTCCTGGCTTCCAGGGGAGGATTTACATCAGCTATAATATCATTGGTGGCAAAACCAGTTTTAAAGTGAAGAATAAATCAGGCGAATATGTTGATTCGGCCGGTGTAAATCGCTTAGACCAATTAGTGAAAGGGGCATATGATCTTACATTTAAACATTCTTACAAGGCGTCTTCCATCGAAGACAGTGTATTCCGCACCAACAATGGAGTTGAAGGAATATATTTTAAGATTGGAGGGAACACGGCCACCGCAAATCAATTCCTCGTTACGGATTCAACAAAAAACTTCCTGCGCGGTGCCCTCTATTTCGATGCTACACCCAATGAAGATTCCCTCAGCACGGTTAACGAGTTTCTGCAGCAAGACATGAAGCATTTGATTAATACGCTCAAGTGGAAATAGAGGTGGTATGAGGTATGAGGTATGAGGTATGAGGTTTCTCAGGTTATGAGTTATGAGTTATGAGTTGGATTAGCCGATGCGGGAATCCAACTTTAAACCTTAAACTTTAAACCTTAAACCCGGTTCCTGTTCGTAAATTTGAAAAAAAAATTTATTTCGTGATTGCAATTGGAAACGTGCTGGTGAGTGACGAGGTGGTAGAGGAGCAATTTGTTTGTGACCTTGATAAGTGTAAAGGCGGATGCTGCGAAGATGGTGACGCAGGTGCACCGTTGGAAAAAGATGAACTTGCTGAATTGAACAGCGTTTACGAGATAGTTAAACCTTATCTTACTTCCTCAGGAATCAGCGCTATCGAAAAACAGGGCAGGTATGTTTATGACAGGGAATTTGGTTGGGTAACCCCCACCATTAAAGGAAAAATGTGCGCTTACGGCCATAAAGACAAAAAAGGAATTATCAAATGTGGAATAGAAGAGGCTTACAATGATGGCAAGATCGATTGGAAGAAACCGATCAGTTGTCACCTTTATCCTATACGCATCAGCAAGACTAAGGGATACGAAATGGTTAATTATGAACCGAGGGAATCTTTATGTAATCCGGCCTGTGTTCTCGGCCAAAAGTTGAAAGTGCCAACCTATGTATTTCTGAAAGAATCGATTACGAGGAAATACGGTGAAGAATTTTACGACGTGCTAACTGAGGCTGCCAAAGCCCATTACGAAACTCCAAAAACCGGGGAGCTTTAACTTTCTTTATTGTTCAGCTGTTCTAATAAATCTATATAATTCTTCCATTTATCTTAAGTTAGTATCCATGACGGAAACGGCTTCTACTTTTCTGGCAAAGAGCACCATCAAGGCGGGGGATATCGAACACCGCCGGAAGATCAATTTTAATATTGGGAAATATAATGCTTCACTTCCGTGGGGCAAACAACAATTCACTGATCTCCATCTCGCACGCGAGCGGGCTAAAAACACGAAGTGGCGAGCTATCGAAAAGCTGGATATCCAATTGGAATCATTCGAATCTAACTTCACAAAAAGAGGCGGTAAGGTTTTATGGGCGGAAGATACTCAGCAAGCTTTAGCTCAGATCCTGAATATATGTAAGGAGAAAAACTGCTCCACGATTGTAAAGAGCAAGAGTATGGTCACCGAGGAATTAAAGTTGAATGATTTCCTGCACGAACACAATATCAGCAGCATTGAAACGGACCTGGGAGAGTATATACAACAACTCGATGGCGAGCCGCCTTACCACATCGTTACGCCTGCCATGCACAAGAATAAAGAAGACGTTGCAAGACTCTTTTATGAGAAACTTCATACCGCTCCTGGATTAAGCCCTGAACAACTCACGCTTGTTGCACGCGAAAATTTAAGAGAAAAATACCTGGAGGCTGAGATCGGTATTACCGGAGGGAATTTCCTGGTTGCTGATATAGGCGGCGTGGCAGTTACAGAAAATGAAGGTAATGCAAGGCTCAGTACGGCCTGGCCAAAAACCCATATTGCGATAGTAGGTATTGAAAAGATTATCCCTTCCCTGAATGACCTCGCTTTGTTCTGGCCGCTGTTATCAACGTTTGGCACGGGGCAAACAATTACTGTGTATAACAGCATCTTTACCGGGCCCAGGCAGCAAAATGAAACAGATGGCCCGGAGGAAATGTATGTGATCCTACTTGACAATGGCAGAACAAATATCCTCGCCAATCCGAAAACAAGAGAGAGCTTGTACTGCATTCGCTGTGGCGCCTGTCTCAATGCATGTCCTGTTTATAAAAATATTGGTGGACATTCTTATGGTACGACGTACAGCGGTCCGATAGGGTCGGTTATCACACCGCAACTAAAAGATATGAAAGCCTGGAAACACCTGAGTTATGCATCTTCTCTCTGCGGAAATTGCACGGAAGTTTGTGCAGTTAAGATTAACCTTCATGAATTGCTACTTGAAAATAGAAACGAGGCAGTAGAAAACGGAGACAATGGCTTTAGTGAAAGCATTGCCTGGAAATTATGGAAGAGGGCCAGTCTAAGTAGAAGGCTAATGAATACCGGGAGTGGCAAACTGAAGAATTGGTTTATCAATAAAACATTTAAGACCTGGAAAGCCCACCACGGTGATCTTCACTTTGCTGAGAAAACATTTAACGAACAGTGGAAATCTCGCGGTAGCAGGATAGGTTAAGCGATAAAATAATATATTTATCATATAGTCAGCATAACGCTGACTATATATTTTTTATCCATTACCACTGATGCTGCTTTACGCTTCCGATATCACTCCACGTTTAGAATATATCATCGGGTTTATTAGTAAAGAATTATTCCAGGA
>JACMJX010000216.1 GCA_014380425.1 Chitinophagaceae bacterium
CAATTAATTGTTGGTAGAATAAAAGTATAATGAATCTCATAGTTATTATTACATTTCTTTGCAAGAAACTTCTTAATATTTGCCTCTTATACGATAAAGATGTGCCCCAACGCTATCGAAATGAAAAGCATACACTCTTTATACAAGGTGGAGACGGTGAAGGAGATTATGCGGCTGATGCTAAGCTTGTAGCTTCCCTGCAAGAGAACTTAGGGAAAGATTATTTGCTGCATTATCCTCTTTTGACCAAGGATGAATCATTACCGGATTTTGCGTGTAAAAGAGCAAATCGACATATCAATTATCACTATTTCGAAAGCTGTTTGGTGTAACGCCATACCATTTCTTAAAAGCTCTGATATAGGCTGCAGGTTCTGTGTATCCCAAAATATCTGAGATATTATTAACCGAGAATGTTTTATGCTGAAGAAGCAATTTGGATAGCTGTTTTTTCAATTCATCATTGATTTGACGGAAGGTTATGTTTTCTATAGCCAGTCTTCTTTGAAATGTTCGCGGTGTAATATTTAAGTTATCGGCAATAATTTCCAATTTAGGCAATTCTGGTTTTGCCATATTAAGTGCTGTTATCTTCACGGTATTCGTAAAGCATTCCTGATACTTTAAACTTTCAACAAACTTTAAGTAGGCAGGCACCAATATTTCTAATTGCCATTTTGCATGGGTATGCATAGCAGCTTTGAGCTTCACTTTATTGGCTTTCAAAGAAAATGTGTTTCCTACTATCCATCCTTCCGGATACTGATTATTATAGCCCGGGGATAATAAGATAATTTGAATGTTTTGATCAGACATAAACCTGATTTCCTTTCCGATAATAGTTAGCAGTGTTTCCAGTAATATGGAGTTAAGGGCTATTTCATTGTTGTCTATCGATAGATTTACCTCCAACGAGTTCGTTCTTTCAGATAAATCCATCTGCACAATTGGTAGCGTAGCGTTAATGTAGTCTTTGAGATAGTACAAAGCTTCACTTACCGAAACGGCCTTTAATGAAATCTGGTAGATAAGTCCTAATGCATTCAAGCTCAAAAATTCCCCCGTCCGTATCCCCATTAACGGATCATTTAAACCCGTACTGATAGCTCTAAGCGTAGTGTAAAATTCTGTTTTAGTAACAACATTGCTATCAGTGTTGGTATAACTACTTTTAATCTTGTCTAGGCTTAGACCTCTCATTAAACCATATTCTATAAAGGAATCGAGATGTTGGGTAGCTATTTTTATTTGTCGCAAAATGTCAATTTTTACAAAACTACTCAATTTACCTTTGACCAATAAACTAAAACATATTTTTATGAACAACGCAATACAAGTAGTAAAAGAGTTTTTAAATGCGGTACAAACTGGCAATCAGGCAAAACTGGGTGAACTAATTCATCCTGGAATAAAATGGCATCAGGGAGGGAACAACAGGTTCTCCGGAACTAAAAATTCTAGCGAGGAGGTTTTTAACATGATTGGTGGAATGTTTGAGTTAACAAGTAATACGCTCGTTCTTAAGAATGTAGAATTTATTGGTAGCAATAAGACGGACGTAGCCTGTCTGCTTCACTTCAATGCCACAAAAGAAGGTGAAACGCTCAACTCAAAAAACATTGATGTGTACACAGTGGAATATGAAAAGATTGTTGAAGTAAAAGTCTTTATTGATGATTCACAGCATGAAGACAATTTTTGGGGAAAGTAATGGTAAATCAAATTTATCCGCTCCCCCCAACATTGGGAGTGGTGCCACTGATCGATGGTGTTGGAGAATTATCGGCTATACGAAATAACGTCGTTCGTTTTAAAATTGGTAATCGTGTGGCAAGTAACTATTTCCCAAACTAGCGAAGTGGGGGCCTAACTTACTAGGCATGCTGAACACATTATTTGTCGGACTTGTAACAGTTAAGCCTCTTTTTGTAGGCAATCGTATAAGCTTTGAAAAAATGAATGTTGCCATAGAATTCAATAATTTAAAGCCAGTACTCGACAAGGTTTTTACTTTTGAAGAAGTAGAGAAAGGATATGAATACTTTGCAAAATGAGATTTGATGGGTAAAGTGGTGATTCGTTTGATTCGACATTAGTCCTTCCGTAGTTACTGAAAAAGAGGGTGCATCAGCGATGATGCACCCTCTTTTTTCGCTTCAATCCGGTCAAAAAGGACCATTCTAACGTAGGATTTGCGTCATATTCCCGTCTTTTAATACCCATCATCCTAGGTACATCCTAGGTAGATACTAGGTAGATCCTAGGTACATTCTAGGCACATGTACGTAGTATCTACGTAGGATCTACCTAGTATCTACCTAAGATGTACCTAAGAACGAGATAATATCACCCTAATAATCAGGGAGCTGGATAAAAACAGAGAGGCAACCTTTTAAGTGTGATTAAAAGGTTGCCTCTCTCCTGAAGCTAGGCCTTACAGCTGCTTCCTGAACTAACCGGATATGTTAAGCGTTCTGTCCGTGCAGCGTATTGCCGATTTCCTGCCTATCCGTATTATCATTCTTATTCTGATCGTCACTGGCATCTTCGAATGTTTCCAGATCTCCTTTATTACCCTGGATATGAGATACCGTGCTACGCATTGCTGCCTCACTTCTTATAAGATCGCTTTGATACCCGCCGGGGTTATGAGTTGTACCCGCCTGAACAAAATCCGATTCGTCTCTGAGAGTGTCGGAGTCTGCCATATCATCGGACAAAAGAGCCGAGGCGCGGGTGTTATCCGCTACGTTATCGTCTTCTGTAAAACTGCTTTCGGTATCCCTTGCGCTCCCGAGAGCATCTGCCATCGTTGTGCTGCTATCGGCAGCTTGGTCGAAATGGTTGGATATCGTTCTACCTGTATCTGAAAGATAAGTCATAGCGTCAGACATAGTACTGCCGCTTGTAAGGTAAGATGTGCCCTTCAGATCATCTTCTAAACCACTTCCTGCGCCCGCTGATCCGGCCATATCATCCTGTAATAGAAAAGAACCTGTACCCGAAGTATTGGTAGTTTCGTTGGGCATGGCCACACCTGCACCCGCCATAATACCTACAGTGCCGGCTAATAAACCGCCATCATTCTTTGTTACTCCATTCGTACTTTCCTGTACGCTACCCGAATGGCCAGATAGATTGCTATTAACATTACTCTCTGCCCTTGGATTGATATTAGCGACGGCAAGACCGCTCAGGATCTTATCTGCTTCGTACTCCTCGTCCAGCGTTTGCTGCAGTAGCTGCGCCACTTCCGTTAGCCCCAGCTGCTCTGCCCAGGTACGAACTGTACCGTAGCATGCTATCTCGTTATGTTCAATCTTCTGGTTGCCGGCAATGATAGCTGCATCCATTACTTCCGGGGAAAGGTTTTCTGCCATCACTTTTTGCCCTTCCTCTATAATGCCTTGCATGCTTCTTGATTTAACGCCGCCGTTGAGCAAGTTGGCAAGAAAACCCGTATATTTTTTTACGGAATCTTCGCTGACTCCTAAATGCCGACGTACATCGTCAAGACGCTCACGCTGCTTTTCCGTAATTTTTAAATGCTGCTCCAGTGCCTGTTTCAACTCAGGGCTATGGGCTCTTGCAATCATAAGGGGCAACGCAGTTATTATTTGCTCTTCTGCTGAATAAAGATGCTGGACATCATGCCTTAGCAGTTCTTTAAGATCATTCATTTGTTCCATATAATTAGTTTTAAGTAAGGGGATACTAAAAGCATGCCCTGCGGCATAAACAGTGTTCAATAAAAACTCTTCCATATAATTGCAGGTATTACAAAATAAGGCTACTTTGTGTCATAATCACGCAATTGATATATGAAAACATTCAATAGCTATAAGAATCCGGCGATAGCCGTTGATCTGGTGGTTTTTGGTTATCATGATAAAGTACTGTCTGCACTGCTTCTTAATAGAAACGAGGAGCCTTTTAAAGACGGATGGACATTACCCGGCAGTTTTCTACAAATGGAAGAAACCTTCCGCGCAGCTTGCTCAAGGATTCTGCAGACAAAGATGGGATTAAGCGATTTGTTTCTTGAGCAATTGTATTCCTTCGATGACCCTGCAAGAGATCCCCGTGGACGGGTAATTTCCGTGGCATATTATGCGCTTATTAATCCCCATGCATTCAACGTAGTAGCCGGCAAGATGGCGAACGACGTAAAGTGGTTTCCTGTAAACAAGTTGCCCAGGCTTGGCTTCGACCATAAGGTTATTTTTAAAACAGCCGTCGAAAGGCTGAAAGCTAAAATTCTGTACTACCCTGTGGGTTTCGAATTACTGAACGACACTTTTACCATGACGGAGCTCCACGAGCTTTATGAGTGTGTGCTGGGGATTGATATAGACCGGCGCAATTTTAGAAGAAAGATTCTCGACGCGGGATATATTATTAATACGGGAACAAAGCGAGCAGGTTTGAAGAACCGGCATCCTGAACTGTACACTTTTAATAAAAAGCTGGGAGAAAATCAGTTTCAATTACATATACAAATAGAGTAGAATCCGGAATATTCTTAACGATAATGAATCAAGATGAAACAACTTATACCCGCTGCTGCTTTTCTCTGCCTTTCTTTTTGTTCTTTCTGCCAGGATACTTCAGCTTTAAAAGAAGTGATTGTGAGCTACCAGGCTGGCAGCAGAACACCCATAACCTTTCAGAACCTGCAAGGTAAAAAACTCGATATAAAGAATACGGGTCAGGAGCCATCTTTCTTGTTATCGGAAACCCCTTCCATAACCGTATATTCAGATGCGGGTAATATGCAGGGATATTCTTATTACAGGCTAAGGGGTATGGATCAGACCAGGATCAACACGACTCTGGATGGAATGCCCTTAAATGAACCGGAGGATCAGGGGGCTTATTTCTCCAACTACCCTGATTTATTGAATTCCATTAGCAGTATCCAGATCCAGCGGGGGGTAGGTACTTCCAAAAACGGTGCAGCAAGTTATGCCGGTAGCGTTCAGTTGTTTTCTCCCGATCTGTCAGATTCTGCCGGTATCAGGCTTGGGGTAGGATATGGGTCGTACAACAGCTTTAGGGCTTTTGGAGAGTATCAAACAGGTTTAAAGAACAGGAAAGCCTTTTATGTTCGTGCTTCACAGATATATACCGACGGTTATAAATACCACTCTTCCAATAATTCTCAGTCGGTGTTTGCAAGCGGAGGATGGTATTTAGACAAATCGACCTGGAAATTCAACCTGCTTGCTGGCAACCAGCGCAATCAATTGGCCTGGCTCGGGGTTGCCGATTCTCTGGTAGTAAAAGATAGGCGAACCAATGCCAACTCGAATGAAAAAGACCACTTCTTCCAGGCGCTTATGCAGCTGCAAAACAGGTGGAAGCCTAGTAAGCGATCGGAAATTCAGTCCAGCGTATATTACACACGACTGAAAGGAAACTACGATTTCGATTTGAATAATTTTATCGGCCTTCCTTCTGGTGAAGAAATGTATAATTATGCTTTTCTCTCTAATTTTACAGGATTGTACATCAACTATACGTTCCGTTTAGATAAGTTAAGTTGGACAACAGGCCTTCACGGTAATCTTTACAGCAGGCGTCATCTTGGAAGTGAACGCTCTTACGGGGAGCTGTACCGGAATAAAGGATTTAAAAAAGAAGCAAGTGCTTTCAGCAAGGCAGAGTATTATTTTCATGGCTTTACTTTGTTTGGTGATCTCCAGTTAAGATCAGTATCGTTTGATTATGAAGGATCCGTTCCTTTCGAAAAGATGAACTGGCAGTTTATCAACCCCAAAGCAGGTATATCGCTGGCAGCCAGCGGCAGCATCGACCTGTATTATGGTGTGGGCAGAACAGGCAGGGAACCTACGCGTAACGATATTTTCGGAGGAAATGATAACTTGCCGGCGGATAGCAATGGTCGCCCCCTTCTATTCAATCTGGATCCCGAGTCTGTCATAGATCATGAAGCAGGTATAAGAGTCCATACAAAAGACCTCAGCCTTCAATTGAACGGCTATTATATGAAGTTCCGCAACGAGATTGTCCTGAATGGAAAGTTAGGGCCTAACGGCCTGGTACTTACTGATAAAGTAGCACGTAGTGTCAGGACGGGTCTGGAATGCTCTTTTAATTACCGGGTGAGTAACAGTTTGAGCGTTATCAATAACGCTTCTTACAACTATAGCCAAATCAGGCAGCAGTCTATAACCTTTCGTCCGCTACTTACTCCACAGTGGATTATCAACCAGGAGTTAAGCTGGAATAAAGGAAAGTACGGCGCTGCTCTTTCAGGGCGTTACCAAAGCAGTTCTTTTATTGACTTTTCCAATAGCGCTGTCGTTAAAGATTATGTATTGGTGAATGCAAGAATGCATTATTTATGGAGCTTGCTGCCTGCTTTGAAAATATATCCAATAGGTTTATATTTTTATCATCGCTAAGTTCTACATAAATAACTCCCATGCATTCTGATTTATCATTAATCAGCGGAAAGAACACACCATCTTCATATCGGACCTTTTTCTTTTGCATTCTAGCTGAACCTGCATATACCATAAGAAAAGGGTTAAAGAGCCTCGTAAATGTATTTACATCAGTATCAAACTTTCCAATGCCCTTAAAAAAACTTTCCATTAAAATGCCTTCATTACCAAAAATGTTATCCGCAAAAATAAAGGCATTAGTTGACTTAACTATTTTAAGAAGATTTCTAAGTAACTCTTCAAGTATCACATCGATAGGCTGCAATTGATATATTTTAGGGACGGACTCCAAAATACTATTAAGTCCGTTTCGCGTAAGCCTAATTTCATTCATCATAGCTACAACCTTATA
>JACMJX010000217.1 GCA_014380425.1 Chitinophagaceae bacterium
CGATCGAAAAGTTTCCGCTGATTGTATCGCCGATCCCCAACCTGCGTCTTAAAAGAATTATGATGGAGGACTATGAACAAGATGGAGAATAGCCTTGTTCTTCCAGCAATACCCCTGTAGCTTCGATATTGAGATTGTAGGAAACGCCTGTTTTTAAAGCGTAATTTTCCGTTCCATGACTTACCGGGAAACCAAAACAAACAGGGTAGCTGAAATCTTTGATTACAGCATGAATGATTTCGTTCAGGCTTTTGCCGTAAGGAACTACGGTGTCTTTCACATCGGTAAAACCACCTATAATAAGCCCTGAAAGGCCCTCCAGTTTACCGCTTCGTTTTAACTGGAAGAGCATCCTGTCAATATTATAGAGATACTCGCCCACATCTTCCAGAAAAAGAATCCGGTCTTTTGTTGCTATATCAGAAGCTGTGCCCGTTAAATGAGCCAGGATGGAGAGATTGCCGCCGACCAGCTCGCCTGTAGCGCAACCGGTATGGTTGAAAGCATGTGGCGGACAAGTATAACGAGTTTTGCGGCCTTCCAGCGCATTTCTTAATGACAGCACGGATTCGTCCAATGCTCCACCATTATTAAATGCCCCTGCCATTGGCCCATGAAGCGTTGCTATATTGTAATTGCTGTTGATGTGTGAATGAAGCACGGTAATATCACTAAAGCCGATAACCCATTTAGGGTATTTTTGAAAGCCTGTAAAGTCAAGCTGATCGATGATTCTGCCTGTACCATAACCGCCCCTGCCGCATAGAATAGCGCGGATATTCTGATCGTCTAACATGGTCTGCAGATCTTCCAGTCGCTCCCGGTCTTCGCCCGCGAAGTAATTGCCTGAGTTGCTTTCCAAAGTTTTACCTTTTTGTACCCGGTAGCCCCAATCTTCCAACGTTGAAATACAGGTCGTAATTCTTTCCATACTCATATAACCCGCCGGGCAAACGATCCCGATGATATCTCCCTTTTTAAGATAAGGTGGAATACTGATCATTCAATTATTAATTAGCGATCTTTTAAAATACATCCATTGTCCGTTACTTCTAAAATGTGTTCCACTCCGCATTTCAATGCGAAGTTATTCTTCTGATGCCCTACCGGAAAATCAAAACATACCGGGTAATCGTATTCCTTTACTTTTTCAAGAACGATATCGTATAATGTTTTGCCGAAGTCTTCGTTAGATTCATCCATCTTAATTTTGAAACCGCCGATGATCAGTCCTGCCAGTTGGGCAAGTTTACCAGATCTTTTAAGGTTCCAGAACATGCGATCGATACTATAAAGATATTCACCCGTATCTTCTACGAACAGTATTTTTTGGTTGGTTCTGATATCGGAATCACTACCAGCGAGCGACTCGATGGTTTTGAGGTTGCCGCCTACAAGCCTGCCCGAGGCTTTCCCCTTTCTGTTGTATATAACGGGGGTCACTGGATAATCTATTTGCTCTCCCGTGAGTGCCTGTTTGATGGAAATCACGGTTGCTTCCTGTATCGGTTCCGCTTTAACCAGATCTTCCGGAAAGCCACTACACATTTTCGAATGTATGGAAGCGATGCCGGTATTACGGCTAATATGGGCGTGCAATACCGTAATATCGCTAAATCCAATGATCCATTTAGGCTTTTGCTGAAACTTTTCCCATTTGAGATTGTCGACAATTCTCACGGCCCCATATCCACCGCGGGCGCAAAGTATGGCGTTTATCTCCGGGTCGTTCAGCATTTGTTGAAGATCGGCGGTTCTTTGTTCATCAGTGCCTCCAAAAGTGAAATCGCGCTTGCTGATCGTGTCTCCTACCCGTACATTGAACCCCCAACTTTGAAGCAGGTTGATGGCAGGCTGAATTTCTTCAACAGTGATGTAGCCTGCAGGGGAGGTAATGCCGATAACAGCGCCTTTTTTTAAATAAGG
Organism: Chitinophagaceae bacterium; assembly: GCA_014380425.1. Lineage (GTDB taxonomy): Bacteria > Bacteroidota > Bacteroidia > Chitinophagales > Chitinophagaceae > JADCRZ01. The sequence continues at coordinate 1,927 of JACMJX010000217.1, forward strand.
CGGGATGATGGCAGCCGGCTCCTTCTCGTGTTCTATGGTGCGGTAATACTCTTTAAAAGGCAGGGTAGTAGTGGTAGCGAATGCCATGGCAGAAGACAAAAAATGTTTCCGGTTCATAACTCTAAATTACTTAAATACCATTACTTACCCACGGCATTATTGATAGGATCGAGCCCCTGTTAAAAAACATGCTGCACGCTGTTTTTTGACTATTTTTGCCATCTTGATAACCAGACAACCGACTGGGTAAAGAACGACATCATCAAGAAGAACAAAATGAATCAACCGAAAAGATATCTGATTACGGCAGCCTTACCTTATGCGAACGGTCTGAAGCACATAGGGCATCTTGCCGGTGCCTATCTGCCGGCAGATATTTATGCGCGCTACCTTCGGGCGCAAAACCGCGATGTGGTTTTTGTATGCGGAAGTGACGAGCATGGCACGGCTATTCCCATTCAGGCAATGAAAGAAGGCACTACTGCGCAGGCTATCATCGATAAGTATCATCCGATCATAGAGCAGAATTTCAAGGATCTGGGCGTGGAGTTCGACATTTACCATCGTACAAGTTCAGCGCTGCATCATGAAACTGCCCAGGAGTTTTTCAGCGTGCTGAATAACAATGGCGACCTAGAAGAAAAAGAAACGGAGCAGTATTTCGATGAGTCTGCCAATGCATTTCTGGCAGATCGTTTTATAAAAGGCACCTGCCCCAATTGCGGTTACGAGCATGCTTTCGGCGACCAATGTGAGCGCTGCGGCAAGAGCCTCAGCCCCGAAGATCTCATAAACCCGGTAAGCACGCTCAGTGGCAATCCTCCGGTAAAAAGGGCTACAAAGCACTGGTACCTGCCTTTGAATAAGCATGAAGCGTTTTTGCGAGAATGGATACTAAATGAGCATAAGGACGATTGGCGACCCAGTGTTGTGGGACAATGTAAAAGCTGGATAGATGGCGGCCTGCAGCCCAGAGCGGTAACCCGCGATCTTGACTGGGGCATTAAAGTTCCCGTGAAAGACGCTGCAGGAAAGGTGCTTTATGTATGGTTCGACGCGCCTATCGGCTATATCAGTGCCACAAAACAATGGGCGCTGGATAACGATAAAGACTGGCAACCCTATTGGAACGATAAAGACACGAAACTGCTCCATTTTATAGGGAAAGACAATATCGTATTTCACTGCGTAATCTTTCCTGTAATGCTGAAACTTCATGGAAACATCCTGCCGGAAAATGTGCCTGCCAATGAGTTTATGAACCTGGAAGGCGACAAAATGAGCACGAGCAGGGGATGGAGCATCGAAATGGATGATTTTATTAAGGACTGGGTAAAAAAAGACAATGGCGGAACTCAAATGGCAGACGTGTTACGCTATTATCTCACTGCCATTGCTCCGGAAACCAAGGATAGCGAGTTTACCTGGAAAGGATTTCAGGACGCTAACAATAATGAGCTGGTAAGTATTTTCGGGAATTTCGTGAACAGAACCTTCGTGCTTATGCATAAACTGTGTGCAGGGAAGGTTCCTCCTTTACATACCGATATACTGGATGAAAAAGATAAAACGGTGATCGCCGATATCGAGAATGCAGCTCAAAAAGTAACCGCACTTATAGAACAATACCGGTTTCGGGATGCCTTATTTGAAGTGATAGACCTTTCTAGGAAGGGTAATAAATATATGCAGGAAAAAGAACCCTGGATAGTTGCACGGCAATTGGCAACAGACCCCTCTGCGCAAAAAAGGATCGACAATTGCCTGCATATTTGTTTGCAGCTTACCGCTAATCTCGCCATTCTTATTCATCCTTTTCTTCCTTCAACAGGAAAGAAATTGCTTTGGATGATGAAGGTTGTGGAGAAGATACTAGCATGGGAAAATGCAGGTAAAATGAAGCTTTTGAGCGTAGGATACAGCCTTCGTGCCCCGGAATTACTATTCCGTAAAATAGAAGACCCGGAAATTACTTACCAGATAGAAAAACTTAAAATGAATAAAGAAGAAACAAAAGAAAATACGGCTTTCGAAAATACAGAAGCTTCTAAGACGGAAATGACACCGCAGGCTGCATCTCCGGTAAAACCGGAAATCCAGTTCGACGATTTCGCTAAGATCGATCTCAAAATAGGCACTATTCTCTCGGTGGAGAAAGTAGAAAAAGCAGATAAACTGCTTAAACTGGAGGTAGATATGGGTTTTGAAAAAAGGACCATCGTTTCCGGTATCGCGCTTCATTTTAAACCGGAAGACCTCGTTAACAAACAAGTGGTAGTAGTAGCGAATCTGGCTCCCCGCAAAATGAGAGGGATCGAAAGTAATGGAATGCTATTGCTGGCGCAGAACCCGGAGGGAAAACTTGTATTTGTAAGCCCTGAAACCTTGATTGAAGCAGGATCGGGGGTTAGCTAAACATGCTGTTCTATATCGGTTTTTTTGCTATAACTTAACCATTAAATTCTTTCACATGTCAAAAAGAATTATTAAGAAAGTTGCAGTGCTGGGTAGCGGTGTAATGGGAAGCAGGATCGCCTGTCACTTCGCCGGGGCTGGCTTGCAGGTTCTTTTGCTGGACATTGCTCCTAAAGAACTTACACCGGTCGAAACATCAAAAAAACTCTCCATAGACCATCCTTCCGTGAAGAATCGCATCGTGCAGGAAGCTTTAGCCGCATCAGTCAAATCAAATCCTTCGCCTCTCTATGGTAGAGATGCATTGAAAAAAATAAAGACCGGCAATTTCACTGATAATATGAAAGACATTGCGGACTGTGACTGGGTTATAGAAGTAGTAGTGGAACGGCTTGATGTAAAGCAGTCAATATTTGAAGAGGTGGAGAAATACAGGAAGCCAGGTACGCTTATTACCTCAAACACATCGGGCATTCCGATCCATCTTATGGCAGAAGGAAGAAGCGAAGATTTCAGGAGCAATTTCTGTGGTACGCATTTCTTCAATCCACCCCGATATCTTCAGCTCCTGGAAGTAATACCTACAAAATATACGGACCCTGCTGTAGTGGATTTTCTACTGCATTATGGAGATCTTTATCTTGGCAAAACTACTGTTCTCTGTAAGGATACACCTGCTTTTATAGCAAACAGGATAGGTGTTTTTAGCATTATGGCTATTTTCGGCCTACTTGATAAGCTTGATCTCACGATCGACGAGGTAGATGCACTTACCGGCCCTGTTATTGGCCGGCCCAAGTCGGCCACATTCCGCACGGCCGATGTGGTGGGCATAGATACCCTGGTGAAAGTGGCCGCTGGTGTAGCTCAAAACTGCCCGGGCGATGAAGCCAGGGGAGTATTTGCCATTCCCGAATGGTTAAATAAAATAGTGTCTCAAAAATGGCTGGGGGATAAAACAGGCCAGGGCTTTTTTAAAAAGATGCCGCCCGGGCCTAGTGGTGAAAAGGATATTCATGTATTGAATTTGAAGTCGTTGGAATATGAGCCCCGCAAAAAGCCGAAGTTTGCTACGCTTGAAGCAGCGAAACCAGTAGATGATCTGCATGCAAGGTTAAAAATGCTGGTTCAGGGAGCCGATAAGGCCGGTGAGTTTTATCGCCATTTCCACTATGGACTCTTCTCTTATATTTCTCACCGGGTACCTGAGATTTCTGATGATATCTACCGGGTAGATGATGCCATGATGGCCGGCTTTGGCTGGCAGATCGGTGCTTTCGAAAGTTGGGATGTACTGAACGTAAAAAAAACAGTGCTGGCCATGAAAGCTGCCGGGTTTGAAACAGCAGCATGGGTAACGGAGATGCTGGAAGGAGGTAACTCTTCGTTTTATAAAATTGAAAATGGAAGAAAACATTATTATGACCTGGTAAGTAAATCTTACCAGCCATTACCTGGAGGTGAGGCTTTCATTGTAATGAAGAACTTCGAGAACGAGACTGTTTGGAAAAACAGCTCCTGTCGCACCTATCACCTTGGTAATGACGTATTGGGTCTGGAATGGTACACCAAAATGGGAAGCATCGGAGGAGAGGTGCTGGAAGGAATTCAGCGTTCCATTGCACTAGCGGAAGAAAAATACAAGGGTCTTGTAATTGCGAATGAAAGCCCTCAGTTTACTGCCGGAGCTAATGTAGGCATGATCTTTATGCTGGCAATAGAGCAGGAATATGAGGAATTGGATATGGCCATACGAATGTTTCAGAATACTATGATGAGAGCTCGCTATTCTGGAGTGCCTGTGGTGGTAGCGCCGCATGGCCTAACACTTGGCGGTGGCTGCGAACTTAGTCTTCATTCCGACAAAATAGTAGCAGCCGCTGAAACGTATATCGGTCTAGTGGAACTTGGAGTAGGTCTTATCCCGGGAGGCGGGGGCACCAAGGAGTTTGCATTGAGGGCTGCAGATGAAATGCATGAAGACGAACCTGAAACAATAACGCTTAAGAACAGGTTCATGACTATTGCAACAGCAAAAGTTTCTACTTCCGCACACGAAGCATACGATCTTGGGATTTTACGAAAGGGGCACGACGAAATCAGCATTAACCAGAACCGGCGAATAGCGGAGGCTAAAAAATCAGTGATAGAACTCTACGACAGCGGCTATACTACACCGGTGATGAGAACGGATATTAAAGTACTTGGCCGGTCTGCGTTGGGAATGCTTTATACAGGCATCAATGGAATGTGGAGAGCGAATTATGCCACCGAACATGATGTACTGATCGCTAAAAAACTCGCTTATGTAATGTGTGGCGGAGATTTGAGCGAGCCTGCTTTTGTTTCCGAACAGTACTTGCTGAATATGGAGCGGGAGGCATTTTTAAGCCTCTGTGGCGAAAAGAAAACACTGGAAAGAATTCAAAGTGTTCTTAAAGGCGGCAAACCCATAAGGAACTGATGCAGACACTCAACCGAGCTGGGTGAGAGCGGGTTCAATGGAAGGATAGATAAAATTGAAACCGGTCTTTCTTATTTTGTTGGCACTCACGGTAGTGCTTTTCAAAACCTCCACGCTAAGCTCGCCGAGCATTGCGGTTAATGCAAAAGCGGGAACATGCATAGGCACATAAAAATTACCCTTCATCACTTTTGCAAGTTGCAGGGTGAGCTCCTTATTGCTTATGGGCTTTGGTGCTACTGCATTATAGATTCCCTCTAACGTATCATTCTCGATAGCATCTACGTACATCCGTATGAGATCATCGATATGGATCCAGCTCACTATCTGTCTGCCTGTACTTAAAATGCTTGCAACCCCGAAATACAACGACTTTCTGAATTCCTTTAAGGCGCCTCCCTCATTACTTAAAACGATTCCTGTACGAAGTATAACAAGTCTCTTGTTAAGCGTACGCACTTCTGCGATACTCTCCTCCCACTTAACGCAGGTATCGCCGAGAAAATCCTTACTGGCAGGGTCCGTTTCTACGAATGGCCGTGGATTCGGAATCGTAGGGTCAGCTCCATACCATCCTATGCCAGACGCACTAATAACAGCCCTAACATGATTGTCCGTTTCTTTCAGCGCCTTCACCAGCAAAGAACTACTTTGAACACGACTCCTTACTATTTCTTCCTTACGCTTCGGGCTCCATCTTTTGTCTGCAACACCCGCACCAGCCAGGTGAACAATGTAATCGGCTTTTGTGATAGCGGTAGTGTCAATCTGTTGATTGGAAAGATCCCATGAAACATAATCGACCTGTTCCTCCTTTTTAAATTTGCCGGCGTTTCTGCTTACGATAATAATCTTATACCCTTTCGACAGTAACATATTTGTTAAAGCCTTTCCGATCAGGCCTGTTCCCCCTGTTATAAGAACTGTCTTCATAATGGTATCAATTATGTTTAGAAAAGATGGAAGCGAATAAGTGGATCCGGAACTTTAAAAGATACAAAGATTCCACCTTTTTGATACAGCCCGAATGATTATTCTTCCATATGGTAAGAAAAAAAGACCGCTCCCTGGAATGGAACGGTCCTTTGTCTAATCAGGCTTTTTACCATCCAGAAAAGTATTGATGGTGCTGATCTGCATATTGTTGTTTTCGTCTGTTTTAACAGTGTAGTTGCTATAAAAGTTTTCTACGCTGTTCACAGTATTATAGAGTTCTAAATTGCGGCGGATGTAAGCAGGAACTGTATCAAACTCATTATTCGTATCGGCACCATTGATATTGAATGACAGGTTACGTAATTTCTGTATTCTCTCCGATGCCCGACGCTTCTGTTCGTCTATTTCGTCCCGCATTGCGGGTTCCTCAATAGCAGCGTTGTTTGGAATAGGTTGTAAAGTTTGTTCTGTTCTCAGCTTGTCCGCCGCTGTTGTGTCTTCTTTGATCACCAGCTTCATGTCGAAAGAAGGTTCTTCCTCTTTTTGAACCAACATGTCGCTTAGTAAACCGGTTACGGATTCATTCAAAGGAGACGGAGTGATATGGCCGGGAATTGAATCCAGCTTTGGCTCTGCATAAATATTGGATGGCTTGGCCAAGTATCCTCCCGACGCTGCAGACGCAGGAGAATTATTTTGAATAACTTGTCTTGATGCTGGAAAAAACGGCAAGGGTTGTTCTGTTTGCTCGGTTGGAAGCGAATATACCAACTCTATTTTCTCGGTTACCTCTTTTTTGTCCACAGTATTTTTACCATCGTCCTCATTCGTAAAATACACAAGAGGCACATTCTTTCTTTCTTCAGGAAGATCTACCAGCACTGGTTTCAATTCCTCAGGCAGCGCTGGCTCGTCGTTCATCATGAAACTGAACTCGTCGCTCTCTTCCATAGGAACCTCATCCAGAGGGAGCATAAACTGGCTACTTTGTTTCACCACAGGCTCCTCTATTCTGGTTTGAAGTGTCAGTACCACCTTCTCTTCTTTTTTGAGCTCAGGCTTCTTCTCTTCTTTTTTATAGAACGGGTCTTTATATTCAAAACCGGTTGCGATCAATGTGATTCCTATCTTGCGCTCGAGTGTGTTATCATAGCCAAGCCCAAGTATAACATCAGTGTTTTCACCGGCACGGCTAAGAAGATAATTCTGTATTACTTCTACTTCATCCATCGTAAACTCATGGTCACCCTCTGCCGAGTTTATATTTATCAGGATCCACTTAGCCCCACTGATATCATTGTCATTTAATAATGGCGAGTTCAACGCCTCTTCTATTGCCAGTTGTGCTCTGCTTTCTCCTTCAACAGATGCGCTTCCAAGAATAGCTACGCCGCCATTTCTCATCACGGTACATACATCGGCGAAATCAACATTGATCTGGCCAGTGGTATTGATCACATCAGTGATACACTTTGCTGCAGTAGCAAGTACATTGTCTGCTTTGGCAAACGCTTCTTTCATTTTAAGATTCCCGAATTGGTGCCGGAGCTTGTCATTACTAATAACAAGCAGCGTATCTACATATTCCTTAAGTATCCCTATTCCCTGCTCTGCTTGAAGCTGGCGCTTTTTGCCTTCATAAGCAAAAGGAGTAGTAACGATACCTACCGTAAGTATCCCCAGATCCTTGCAGATCTTGGAGATAATCGGTGCCCCTCCAGTTCCCGTACCACCACCCATTCCTGCCGTTATAAAGGCCATCTTGGTATTTACTTCCAGTATCCGTTTTATTTCTTCCAGGCTCTCTTCCGTTGCCTGCTTCCCTATAGAGGGATTGGCGCCCGCACCCAAACCCTGGGTAAGATGCGGCCCCAGCTGAATCTTGTTCGGAACATTACTCAGCGCTATCGCCTGTGCATCGGTATTGCAGATAATGAAGTTGACTCCTTCAATATTCTGACTGTACATATGGTTCACGGCATTGCTCCCACCGCCACCAATCCCTATTACTTTAATAATAGAAGACTTTTCCTTCGGAAGATCAAAATGTATCATTGTTACTTGTTTTTATTATTATAAATGGCGGTCGTCTTCTTCTTTAAAAAGATCGATAATGCCATCTTTGAATTTACCCCAGAAATCTTTAAGGCCTCTCCTGTTAGCCATAGCCTGAGCCCCTACCACAGATGTTTCTATGGCCACTATTTCCTCCGGCTCCTCCAGATGCTTCAGCGTATCAGGAATTTCTACTTTCTTGAAGTCCTTCTCGAAATCTTTGCGTTGATGCTCATAGTCGCTATATCCCTTCAATATTAAACCGAGGCAGGTGGAATACATAGGTTTTGCGAGTTCATCGATATGGCCTGCTGCCAGGTGTTCATTCGGATACCCTATTCTCGCATTAAGGCCGGTGGTAAACTCAGTAAGTTGAATAAGGTGCTTCAACTGCGATCCGCCTCCGGTAAGTACGATTCCTCCATTCAACATCCGGCTATCCAGGCCTACCTGCTTCAGGTGGTAATTAACAAAATCCAGAATCTCATTCATTCTCGCCTGTATGATATGCGCAAGATTCTTAACACTGATCTCCTTAGCAGGCATACCTCGCAAACCAGGAATGGTAATATATGCATTGGAATTTGCTTCGTTCGTTAAAGCAGAACCAAACTGCACCTTCATCTGCTCTGCCTGCGTTTTTAAAACTCCCAGCCCGCCTTTGATATCGTTGGTAATGTTTTCTCCACCAAAAGGAATAACGGCAGTATGCTTTAAAATGCCTTCATAAAAAACTGCAAGATCAGTTGTACCGCCCCCGATATCTACTATAGCAACCCCGGCCTCCATATCCTCTGAGCCCATTACCGCAGCAGCAGAAGCAAGTGGTTGTAATACCAGGTCTTTAGTTATCAGGCCACTTTTCTCTACCGCCCGGTTAATATTCCGGATAGCATTCTTATCGCCTGTTATGATATGGAAATTTGCGCCCACTTTTACTCCTCCGTAACCTATTGGATTTGGAATATTCTGAAAATTATCAACGGTAAACTCCTGAGGTATCACATCGATGATCTGATCTCCCGCAGGAATATACGTTTTGTACTGGTCGGAAATGAGCTGATCGATTTCCTGCTGGGTAATTTCATCATGCGTATCGTGCCTTACTATATCCCCGCGTGTCTGCAGGCTCTTGATATGGTGGCCTGCTATGCCAACATATACCTCGCTAATATCAAGGTTCGGGTTGGATGCGAAACAATTGTCAAGAGCCATCCGAATAGCTTTTATGGTTTCATCGATATTAAGCACTTGCCCATGCTTAACTCCATTGGAATTCGCGCGGCCAAAGCCCAGGATCTCCAACTTACCGAATTCATTCTTACGTCCCGCTATGGCAGCAATCTTGGTAGTACCGATATCAAGACCTACTATTATAGGTTGCTCGTTGTTCATATTTTTGAGATTAAAGTTTTAATTATGGATTAGTTATCTGAATAGTATCCGCTTTTATTTGCTTTCCGGCCATAATCAGTTGCTCTATATTTTTCATCGCCTCTACCGAATCTACCTTCGTGATACTTCCTTTCTTTGTTCCAACTACTTGCCTACTGTATCTCACGTCTATTGTATTATATGTATCAAAACCTGCTTTGCCCAACACTTCTTTATAGAAAATGAACAGTCGTCGAAACTTACTTTTCATATCCCTGCTATCTCCAAACTGTATAATGTGATTACCGATGGTTGGGATGATCTCGAAATCTCCACTACTATTAATGTCTATCTGTGTTACCTGTGCATTCCAGAATTTATCCTGCAAAATATGAAATGCCAGCTTCCTCATATCGTCTACCTGCTTTTTCCCGCTTGCTCCAAGGCCTGTAGTCTTCTCCCAGTTAAACCCTGTAAATACCGGCAGGCGTACATTCATCTTATCGCTTAGGGGTAATTTCTTCCCGCTGCTGTCAATATAGAATGAGTTACCTGATACTGTGAATACCCTCGCTACCGGTTCTCTCTCCTCTATGTTGACATGAAGTACGAGGTTGTTATCAAAGAATAATTCCGCGTCTTTCACCCACACATTCTTCTCAAGGGCCGATTCCAGCTGCTGTAAATTGAATGAAGAAACATGACGTCCTTCCGGCTTCCCATTTCCTGGTATCTCCATAAGATCCAGCACATCTTTCTTACTAAGAAAAAAGTCTTTTCTGTCCACACCTGTTATATCAATTTCCACGCCATGGCAGCTTTTCAAGTCTTTCTTCCGGATGGCGGCAGCTAGCAATACTATGACGCCCGATGCTATTGCTATCCAAAGCACTGTTAACGCTATCCTTCTGATATTTTCTTTAAAGCTCATTATCAACGATTCAATAGTTCTTTAAGCGGGTGCACAAGGGTATCGATGTCTCCTGCACCCGCTGTTATTATAACCTCGCCAAAATCTTCATGCATTGATGAAAGGAAATTATCCTTGACATATCTTATTACATCCTCTTTACTTAACACCCTTATATCAGCTTTATGCATTTGCCCTGCAATCAATTCACTCGTTACACCAAACATCGGTAATTCTCTCGCGGGATATATGGGCAATAAAATCACCGAATCAGCGAGGTCAAGGCTTTCAGCGAATCCCTTGGCAAAGTCGCGCGTTCTGCTAAAGAGATGTGGCTGAAAGATAACTGTGCACCTTTTCCCCCCAAATAAAGTCCTGGCTCCCCTTATCAATGCTGTCAGTTCTTCCGGATGATGGGCATAATCATCGATAAAAATCAGCTTATCTTTTTTGATGATATACTCGAATCTTCTTTTTACTCCTTTAAAATCCGCTACCGCCGCCTGTATCTTCTCCTCCTCGATGCCGAGTTGCTGTGCCACAGTTATGGCTGCTATTGCATTTTCCACGTTATGCATCCCTCCCATATTAAGGGTAATACCAG
>JACMJX010000218.1 GCA_014380425.1 Chitinophagaceae bacterium
ATGATTCTACAACCTACCGTGTCAACTATTCTGCAACAGGGAACATAACAGAACAGATGAGGGCAGCACCTATCTTTTTAATAATGTCCTCCTCTTGGATGTATCGAAGAAAGACCTGGAAATTGGCACCACTAACAGCTATATTTATGGGGAGAGTGCTGTTGCTAAGACCAATAATGATTTTTACTCTTTAGCAGACATTGTTTTATTCCGGAAGAGGCAGACCTTGTACTACTGGGGGTTGATTAACTACGAAAAGAGCTATTCTTTGAAGATCGACAGGCGTTTGCAGAGAGGTATTGGGAATAGCATATAGCTTAATTTCTGATTGCCTATGGCTTATCATTCGAGCGATATTTCTAATGAAGATATTTGTTGCTATTGCTAGGCCATAATTTCTTCCGCATGGGCTTTACTTTTTGGTTTTAAAATTACCTTTGTGATGGTCCCCTTTTCACTAATAACAAACGTAGTGCGGTGCAACCCCATATAAGTTCTGCCATACATGCTTTTTTCTCCCCAAACCCCGTACATATTAATTATAGAATGATCTTCATCAGTGATAAGCGTAAATGGAAGTTTGTAAGTGGACTCGAATTTTTTGTGCCTGGCAGCTGTGTCTGGACTTACACCGATGATGGTGAATCCATTCTTTTTGAGTATGGCATGGTTGTCTCTCAGGTTGCAAGCTTGTGTTGTGCAGGTTGGAGTCATGTCTTCTGGATAGAAATAGAGTATAACTTTCTGCCCTTTGAGTTCTTTTAAGGATACTTTATTTCCATCCTGATCAAGTCCTGTAAATAAAGGTGCTTTATCACCTTCTTTCAAATGCGTCATTCAATCTGGTTTATCTATTTATAAAATGAAGGTAGTTATCTTTGTATCGATAACAGTTCTTAACAAATTTAATAATTATCTATTGTCACGTATCTATTCTTTCAAGAAGGTTCAAAGCCTACCTATAAAACTTCAGGACGCATGGGATTTTTTTAGCCGACCACAGAATCTGCAAGATATAACTCCAACCAATCTTGGCTTTGTAATAAAAAGTAAGTATCACGGGGATTATATGTATCCAGGACAAATAATTGAATATTCTGTAAAACCTTTATTGGGTATTCCCTTGTATTGGATGACAGAAATAACGCATGTTGTAGACGGTAAGTATTTTGTTGACGAACAACGATACGGTCCGTATAGCTTGTGGCACCATCAACATCATTTTAGGGAAATTGCCGGAGGAGTGGAAATGATTGATATCGTTCATTATAAAATACCACTTGGATTCCTGGGAGATATTGCTAATTCATTATTTGTAAAAAAGCAGTTGAACACGATATTCGATTACCGTATTGAAGCAGTAGAAAGAAGATTTGGAAAATTACAAGTGATGTAAAACAGGCAGAGGAACTTAAGCAATAGCGGACTCCTCTACCTGTTTTACACGAGGTATCAAGCAAAATAGATTATTGAGCCGCTTCAACCGCAGCTATCTTAACTTTCTTTTCACTAACGTTCTTGACGTTCTTTTCTTCGGATTTTAGCTTGCTTTTAAGCCTTATCCCCGCACTCAAGGCCTTCGCAGCCTTTTTCACCCTGTTCTCGAATTTCTTTTCTCCTAGAACTGCCTTTAAATCAGTAAGGGAATTCTCAAGCTGATGTTTAATTTCTTTTCTGATTACCCTGCGAAAATCTTCCTTTGTTTTAGCAGGCACTTTAGTAATAGCCATAATTATATTATATTGATAACATAAAGATAACATTAGAAGCGCTATTTCCAATATTTATTTTTGATTCAAATCCATCTTAGGCTTTAAAATGGATAAAATTGAAAGCTAATAATTTACTTTAAGCATTACTTTAACATGACTAACGGAACCATTCTGAAGCCGAATATAGTAGGTTCCGAGTGAGAGGCGTTCGCCGTTGAAGACAATCTTGTCAAATGCTGGGGCAGGGTAAACCTTTTCAAGAGGAACGGCGATTACCCGACCGGAGGTGTCAAGTATCTGAATAAGTGTATGTCCACCATTGGTTTTAAATTCGATAGTTGTATTAATGGCGAATGGATTCGGATAATTTTTTAATACCGAGTTGCCAACTGTGCTTTCAGGAACAATGGGAGCCTTACAATTTGCGCCGTTTACTAAAGGCAGGCTTTGGAAATTTCGAAGTAGAACGGTTTGAAGGTCGGTATTATCAGCACAAAACCAGTTTTCCAGTATAGAAGCATAAATACTTCTAAAATCATATTGAAAGGCCACATTATCATTAACAGTTGCCGTAGTTGGTAAAACCGGGGTTTCTCCTGTTACGCCGCCGATGGCATTCTTTCCAAAGACAAAAAGAGGTGCAGCCGCGCCGTGATCGGTACCTGAGCTGCCATTGCTTTTAATGCGTCGACCGAATTCGCTGAAGGTGACACCCATCACTTTTTCCTCAACTCCCAATGCTTTAAGATCATCCTGAAAAGCTTTAATAGCATCACTTACATTTTTAAGCAAATTCGCATGCGTTCCTGTAACTGTATCCGTTGTATTTACTTGCGTAGCGTGCGTATCGAAACTGCCATAGCTCACCATATACACCCGAGTGCGCAAGCCACCTCCAATTAGCCGGGCCACAATTTTCAGCTGATCAGCAAGTGAATTAGGCGTGGGATACGTTAACTGCGAAGTTACTCGCGCTGCAGCATCCTTTATAACTGTTGCATATTGCTGCGTTTGCTGAGCGATAAGCCTTACGTAAGTCAGTTCTTTACCGGCAGGAGTAGGAGGGGCGGGATCTTGAACACCATTCACCAGGTTATAAAATGTGTTAGGGTTACTTATGCTCATACCCATACTTATTTGAGGCCCCTGAAAATTTAAAGAGGTCAGGCTGCCTATCTGAATACCCAGAGGATCGGGCATGGTTGCATTCGGGTAACCGTTCGGAAAGTCGGGATATTGGTTGTTAAGATAGCGCCCTGTCCAACCGGTATTCACATATTCTGTACTTTCGGAAGCACTCATCCAGATATCCGTAGCGCGAAAGTGTGAGAAGTTAGGTTTGGGATAGCCCACTGCCTGCACTATATTCAACTTGCCCTCATTGTAAAGCGACTGCATGCCCGTCATTGCAGGATGCAAACCTGCCTTAGTATATCCATTTAATCTTAATACTTTTGCCTCGGGAATAGCGATATTATTTCGGGCATTGAAATACTTAGAGTACTGATCGAGTGGAACAATCATGTTTAGACCATCGTTTCCTCCTTGCAACTGAACAATTACCAGCACATGATCTGTTTCTGTGCCCATTCCCATTAATCTTGCAAGTGAAGAATTCTCGCCGAGCGCCTTTACAGAGTATCCTCCAAGAATAGAAGGAAGGGTAACTGCCGGGGCAGTGATTTTGAGGAAATCTCTTCTTTTCATGATAATTGATATTCGGCAAGATTCATAATGTATTTATAAAGCTCTTTCAATCTAGTGAGCACCGTTGTATAAGCCATGTTGTCATTAGGATTAGCCACATAGTTTATCCAGGCGCTTGTCCAATAAGAATCAGTCACCTGCCCCGAGAGCAAGATGTCCTTCTTCAACTGATCCTTTGAACTTTGAGAAAGCGGTAGTCGTAAAAGATAACGAAGAGAGTCATTGATGAGATCATTGGGATTACCAGGATTGGGCATGCTTGCGGCGAAAGCAACTGCATCTATAACTATCTTCTTTCCATTTCTGGAATACCCTGCATTTATTAACGTATCTGTAAAAAGATTGCGTTTAGGTAATGTGTCACTGTTGATCCAGAGGCCATAGTATTGGGGTTCCTGGTAGTAGGCTTTCCATCCCGCTACATCTGGAGGGTCGCCCAGGTTTTGCTGTGCGTTTTGCGAGGAAGACCCGATATAAGCCCACATATAATACGAATTGATATAGTCCGCAGGATCAGGAAATTTAACGGAGAATTCTCTGCAGAGGCCTATATAAGTATCTAGTGGACTCTTTATCTGGCATCCCTGATTAAGGGGATCAAAAAAATGCTCGCTTTTCAGGAGAGCTGCTACTACTGGTTTTATTTCGTAGTTGGCGGAACGGAAAAGAGCGGCAAGTGGCGCAATCACATTTGTTTCCGTGGCGTCGTCGATAATATAATACACAAACCACCGGTATAATTTCCGTACGATAAATAATGCTACTTCTTGGTTAAGGAAAATCATATTCAGCAACGCATCGAGCTCCTGCTGTCCTGCTGCGTCTTTTAGACCTGTTATCGTTGTATTGCCGTAGAAGGCTGAAAACGTTTTATTACCGCTATCATGCCTTACCTTATCAAAATAGGTTGTATAATCAGCGTACTTGATGCGGTAGCCTGTAAGAACTCTGGCGGCCTGTTTTACATCCTCTTCTGTATAATGCGAATTGGGCCCTTTTCCAACTGTAAAGAGTTCCTGTAGCTCGCGTGCATAGTTCTCATCCGGCGCACCGACCCTGTTCTGTTCACCATTCAGATACCTTAGCATTGCAGGATCCAGGGTAATGGCTTTAACCAGGTCTTTAAAATTACCTAAAGCATATTTCCTTAACGTGCTATTATGCTTATAACAAGAAATACCGAACGCAACGTCAGCCGATTCAGTAGCAAAGTGGTTGTGCCAGAACAGCACCATTTTCTCTTGTATATTGCGTTCCTGGTTGATCAAGAGCCCTATCCACCATGCTTTGTAGGAATTTCTGCGACCTGAATTAATACCACCATTGTTAGTAAAGCAATTCACCCAACTTGCTCCGGGTGCAAGGGCAAGGTCGGGATCGGTAACAGGGGTTGTTGGAACGTTTGGCGTGTAATTTTTCACGGGTTCGGTAGGCGCTGTTCCCGGAACAGAAAGAAGATGATCTACTGCCTGATCTGGTGTGAGGGTCAGTAAGAAATCAACATCCTCTTTCTTTGCACCAAACATGGTTCTTTTTAACAAATGAACGGCTTCGTTTATTGTCCATTGGCCTGTATAAGGACTGATACCAGAAAATACTCTTGTTTGTGCAGATTGAAAAACTTCCGGAATCTTCTCCACAATCGCATTAGCTGCTGGGGAGTGTAATCCAAGTGAAAGGAAATCTCTTCGGTACATAAAGAAGATGGTTTTTGGAAGTTTACCTAAATCTCGTTTTCAAGTTACGGAAGTTTAGCAAAATGGTAAAATTAAACATCAGGACATGCAACCAATCCAGGACAACGTCAACTTGAAGATCGGTTTGTCTGGGAAACATAAGTGCTTTCGAAGATCTTGTCGGCATTTCCCGCTTCAAAACCTTCTCTCCGGTGTTTTCTCCTAAGAGAGATTTTGGGTAGGTTATGATATTCCGGCAATACTCTCCGTTCCGCGAATTCTACATAAGAGCCTGGAATGCGGTGCTCATCTCCATCAGCAAATACGGCGTCTAACATCCGCGCAACGGTTGAGCTCTGTAGAAGCCCTCCATCGGGACTTTCTTTTATTTTTCCAGCAGCATTATTCAGCACAAATCCATTTGCTTCGAGAAACTTATTAAAAAGAGCTATCGAGTTATAGCCCTCGGGAAGATTATGTACACTTACGGTGAAATGATTCAGGTAGTATCTGTTATAAATTGTCCAGGCCGCGTATTCGCTTACTTTGGAAAGTGTTTCGTAATCGCTCCATTCCGGCACCCTCCATAGTCCGCTGTGCAAAAAGCTGTCTACTGCATCCGTATCATTCAGATCCAGTGCATTGACGGGATCCGTTTTTACTTCACTGGTGTAGCTGTAAATGATTCTCCTGGCTTCCTCTGGAAGTTCGTTTACCCGCAATTCACTTATGAATACCCGCGGAAATTCGTCGGCAGGCGGAGCGTACCAGTAGGCGTCCAATTTCTTTTCGGGAAAAAAGTACGGATTCATCTTTATGTATCCGTAATGCAAAAAGATCTTTTCCAAAGACTGAATTCCGAGACACGGCACGCCCAGTGTGCGAAAAGCAATGTGATCGTTCTCTACACTTTCAGGGTCAGAGATAATATTTCCCCGAATCATAGCCGCAAGGATATTTTTTACATCCGGAACTCTCTCCTGATATCTTGTCATCAACCCATTCAAAACAAGCTTTAGTGTAGCAGTCGTGGAGGTCATAGTTGCTGATTTATAATGTGATTTCCAAATATAGATATTAAGCTGTTACCAGCGTTTTTCCAGTTGCTAAGCATATCTCATCTATAAGGATGAAAGAAACCTGATCCGAGATATGGCAACTCCTGAATTCGTAAAGATGATACGAAAATGAATGGAAGGTACAACTATACTTTTTTTGGTCATTCCCGTAAATTTCGGAACCTTTACGTAACGGTTAATAGTCAAAACAGTCTGCTTGAACGAACTTGCCCATATACGTGAACTTCAGCGAAGAATTGCATTGTATGAAGATATGAGAGCTTATGAGGATATGTATAAGCTTCTTTCTCCTGGACTGCGGCGGTTTTCTTCTGCCCTTGTTAAATCGAAAGAATCCTCTGAAGAGATTGTATCCGATGTATTTATAAAGCTTTGGGAAGTCAGGGGCCGGTTGGAGGAAATCGAAAACCTTAAGGTTTACTTATATACGATAACCAAAAACTTCTCGCTCAATTATATCTCCAAGAATTTCAAAAATCCAGTTATTAGCCTTGATGAAATAGACGTTGGCGCGGTCGTATTTCTGAATGGTCCTGACGAAATGTGCATTTCCGCTGATATGGTAAGGCAGCTTAAAGCAATTATTCAATCCTTACCACCTCAATGCCGCCTTGTGTTTCAACTTGTAAAGGAAGAGGATATGAGATATAAAGAAGTTGCGGCAGTGCTCAATCTTTCTGTATTTACGGTGCGCAATCAATTAGCGATAGCGATTAGAAAAATAGGCGAGGCAATGCCGTCGTATCTTTTGCCCCAAGGTATTATAAATGATAAGTTTTCCCGCTCCTGATGGCTCTTGTATTTTAAAAAATGTTTTAGAGGCTTTGGTACATTATTCTCTGAACTACTGTCTTACTA
>JACMJX010000219.1 GCA_014380425.1 Chitinophagaceae bacterium
ACCAAAGACTTCCCTACAGTGCCACACCTGGTGCCCATGCTATCCCTGGATAATTCCTACAACAGCGAAGACCTGATCGACTTTGACAGGAAGATACGAGAGCAAACGAAACTCGAGGAAATCGAGTACTGCGTAGAACCTAAGTTTGATGGAGCCAGCATTTCACTTGTCTATGAAAACGATCACTTGTCACGCGGCGCCACGCGGGGCGATGGTGTAGAGGGTGATGACATAACGCCCAATATCCGCCAGATCAAAACCATTCCTCTCTCTGCTTCCTTTTCGGAATATGGACTTCAATCGGCTGAAATCCGGGGAGAAGTACTTATCAATAAAAACAACTTTAAAAAATTCAACGAACAGCTCGCCGAACAGGGTATCGCTCCCCTTGCTAACCCGCGAAATGCAGCCGCAGGTACATTAAGAATGAAAGATCCCGGGGAAGTGAAACGCAGAAACCTGGAAACCTTTACCTACCAGATCAGTTATCATACGCTCACCGGGGAAAACAACAAGGAGCCCAAAACGCATTCCGAAAGCCTGGAAATGCTGTGGAACCTTGGCTTTCGAAGCCCGAAAAAAGAAATGAAAGTGCTGAAAGGAATTCAGGCGGTTATAGACTATTGTAATGAATTCGAGGCAGAACGTGATAATCTTCCCTATGAAATCGACGGCATGGTGATAAAGGTGAATAGCTTCGAGCTGCAGGATAGAATGGGCATGACTACCCACCATCCCCGTTGGGCCATTGCTTTTAAATTTAAAGCCAGGCAGGCAACCAGTAAGCTGCTAAGAGTGGAATTTCAGGTAGGCCGCACAGGCAATATCGGCCCGGTCGCCAAACTGCAACCTGTTGCCATCGGGGGGGTTACGGTAAGCTCCGTATCTCTTTTTAACGAAGATAATATCCACGATAAAGACCTTCGGATTGGCGATACAGTGCTGGTGGAAAGAGCCGGAGACGTAATTCCTTACATCGTAAAATCGCTCCACGAACTGAGAGACGGCACAGAAAAAGAAATAAAATTTCCTAGTCATTGCCCTGCCTGCGGAGACGAGCTATTCCGTGCAGAGGAAGAAGCGGCATGGCGATGCACGAATATCAACTGCAGCGCCCAGGTACTGGAACGGTTAATGCATTTTGCTTCAAAAGATGCCATGGATATCCGCGGACTTGGCGAGTCCAACATCAGGAAATTCTATGAAATGGGTCTGCTCCGCTCCATACCCGATATTTATCGCCTTGATTTTAATGCTATAAGCGCCGTGGAGGGCTTTGGAAAGAAATCTATAGACAACATGCGTACAGCGATAGATACTTCCCGGAAGCAGCCATTACATCGCCTTATCTACGGTCTCGGGATCCGGTTCGTAGGAGAGACGATGGCAAAAACCCTGGCCAACGCTGTTAGCTATTTACCAGACTTGAAAAACCTCAATCATGATACGCTCATTCACCTCGACGACGTGGGACCTAAAGTAGCAGGAAGTATCGCTATCTTCTTCGCGAACGACGACAACATGAAAATGCTCGGAGAGCTGGAACAGCTGGGCGTTCAGTTGCACAATGAAAAGAAGAAGCAAAGTAGCGCAGGTAATCTTGACGGACTCAGTTTTCTTTTTACCGGCACCCTTCCTACTCTTAAAAGAACCGACGCAGAAGAAATGGTAGAAAAGCATGGTGGCAAAATAGTATCGGGCGTAAGCAGTAAACTCAATTACCTGGTTGTTGGAGAAGATGCTGGAAGTAAGCTGGAAAAGGCTAGAAAAATTCAAACGATAAGGGTGATAAATGAAGTTGAGTTTCTCGACCTTTTACGTAACTTTAGTGAAATTGCTGACCAATGATAAAAAAACTAACTAACGAGGAATGGAAACCCCTTGTTTTCCCCGGGGGTAAATTCCTGCTTAAGAACTATGCACTATCTTCCAAAGGCCGGCTGGCAAGCTACCTGGAAGATATTTACAAAGACGGGAAAGTACTAACCGGCTCCGTTACTACCGGCTACAGAACGCTTAACCTTCACCGACCGGGGCACAACGGTACTATTTACATTCACCGCGAAATGGCCAAATTGTTTCTTAAAAAGCCGTCTTCAAAACACAAGTACGTTATTCATGTCAATCATGAAAGAAGCGACAACAGCGTTAAGAATCTTCGCTGGGTAACAGTAAAGGAAATGATCGAGCACCAGCAGAATAGCCCCGCCAAGCTTGCATACAAAGAAATACAGGCTACCCGCACCGTGGGTCGAAAACTTAATTCATCGCAGGTAAAAACCATCAAGAAATTGCTCGCATCCCGGGATCGCGACCAAACCATTCGCCAGATCGCTGAACAATACGGCGTCAGCGATATGACGCTTTACCGGATCAAAAGCGGCGAGAACTGGAGCAGGATTTAAAGGATCTGCTTCATCTGGAAGATGGTGTAAATCCGCGCTATTCCGAGGTAGTATCTTAAATCTCCGCGCCTTGCGCAGCAGGGTTCAATACCTATGCGCCATGCTTAGCAGAGTTTAAAATCTCCGTCATTCAGTGTCATTCTGAAACAGGCGCTTCAGCACGCTGCGCTTCTAGCCTCCAACGCGCCTGTTTCAGAATCTCCCACCCCCATGCATTTTAAACCATGTCTTCCCACTATTACAAAAGCCCTTTCTGCATAAGATACTCCGCAATCTGCACTGCATTGGTCGCCGCACCCTTCCGTAGATTATCGCTAACAATCCACATGTTCAGCGTGTTGGCCTGCGTTTCATCCCGTCTTAACCTTCCTACAAACACTTCATCCCTTTCATGTGCCCATAAAGGCATAGGGTAAAGCTGCTGCGAATCATCGTTCTGCACAACCACGCCAGGTGCATCACTCAGCAACTGCTTTACCTCGCTAAGGTCGAAATCATTCTGGAACTCCACATTCACACTTTCACTATGACCCCCTATAACAGGAATACGTACGGTAGTGGCCGTTACTTTAATACTGTCGTCCTGCATAATCTTGCAGGTTTCTTTCACCATTTTCATTTCTTCCTTGGTATAACCATTATCCAGAAAAACATCTATTTGCGGTATCACATTCAGGTCAATCTGGTACTTATAAGCTTTCTCACCCTCTACCCCATTCCGCTCATTATATAATTGATCCACTGCTTTCTTACCGGTACCGGTCACACTCTGGTAGGTACTCACCACTATCCTTTTAATCTTGTATTTCTTATGAAGAGGCTGAAGCGCCACCACCATCTGAATCGTACTACAATTAGGGTTTGCAATGATCTTATCCGATGCGGTAAGTACTTCTGCATTCACTTCCGGCACCACCAGCTTCTTCGAAGCATCCATTCTCCATGCGCTGGAATTATCGATAACCGTAATCCCTGCTTCTGCAAATTTTGGCGCCCATTCAAGAGATGTACTCCCGCCTGCAGAAAAAATAGCAACATTGGGTTTTGCAGCAATTCCCTCAGCCATGCCAATTACCTTGTAACTCTTTCCTTTGAAAACGACTTCCTTGCCTACAGAACGCTCCGATGCCACCGGCACCAGATCGGTTACGGGAAAATTCCTCTCTGCCAGAACCTGCAACATTTTTGTGCCTACAAGCCCCGTGGCACCAACGACTGCTACTTTCATTGTTGTTTATATTTTATTGTTTTAAAGATGAATCACTACTACCATGAAACAAAAAAGCCTTCCGTTCTGGAAGGCTATAGTTATGTTGACACATAAACAATCAGACTTCCCCCGGAAGGAGTTGCTTCTTGATTTGCTTGATATGTTTCATTATTAATTTCACTAAGGCAAAAGTAAACATCCATTCAGTCTATTCCAAAAAATATTGAACCAGTTTGTAAAAAGGGCGAAAACACCTGGATGCAAACGTTATAACTGTTGGTTAAAACAGTGATTAGGCCTTATCCGGCAGGGCCCACTCGCCTAATTTTATGGTATGAAATTATTGTTATTCTATTTAACCGGCCTTCTCGCATCACTTCAGATATGCGCACAACCTGCTACACTTCCAGGTGCAGTCGTCATCAATGAGATCTTATTCAATCCAAAATCGGGAGGGTCTGATTATATAGAAATTTACAACAGAACCGATAGCATTATTAATCTTAAAGGATGGCAGATAGCCAACAGGAATGCGGCTGGCGCCGTCGGCTCTATAAAAATATTCCCTTCCTTAGCGGGTGTAATAATGCCCGGAGCATACCGCGTACTTACAGAGGAACCTGTTATCATCAGGCAACACTATCAGGTAAGGGATACAGCTACCTTTATTCCATTCAGTACGCTTCCCTCCTATCCTGATGCACGGGGTGCTGTAGTACTACTCGACTCTGGAAATACTATTGCTGATGAAGTCAGCTATCTGGAAACCTGGCATTTTGCCTTGCTGAACAACAATGAAGGAGTAGCCCTGGAGAGAATCGGGTTCAACCAGCCTTCTCAGGATGCAGGCAACTGGCACTCTGCCGCCGCTGATGCTGGATATGGTACCCCGGGATACAGAAATTCACAGCAGGGCAGTGCCGGCACACCTACCGGCAGTATAACGATCGAACCCAAACTATTCTCGCCGGATAACGACGGTTATAACGACTACGCCATCATCAGCTATAATTTCCCTGAAGGAGGCTATGTGTGCAATATAACGGTCTTCAATATTCTCGGTATTCCCATAAAACTACTGGTACGTAGTGCCGTTTGCGGGCCAACAGGATTTTTCAAGTGGGATGGATCGGGGGAACAAGGTAAATCCCTTCCTGCTGGCGCATACATTGTTTTCACCGAAGTGTTTGATTTGCATGGCAAAACAAAAAGATTTAAACAGGTATTGGTGCTGGCAAGAAAACACTGAACCTGTAAGTATAGGTTATAATGTTCCACCCAGTGAAGGAGGGCTTCACGACTTGGTTTGCCCATGCTGGCATAGTTATTGTCATTTTTTCAATATAGATATTTCGCAATTGCACCAGTAGCGTCAGAGCAACCAAAAACGGGCAGCGATACCTGATAAATAACCTTATCAAACCATCTCTACTCACTCGTAAGTGCTATATCGAAATTCACCAACTCCACGAACTGCT
>JACMJX010000220.1 GCA_014380425.1 Chitinophagaceae bacterium
AAAAGCCACCAGTTTTTAGTAGATAGATAGGAGGCCGCATATGTTTTAATCGCTTCAGACTCGATGCCCGTTTCGATAAGTTCGATGCGTTGCGCCTTACTGTAAATGGACACGCTCAATAAAAAGGTGAAGACCCCAAAAGATATTTTCATATGCTATGAAGATACAGTAAAAAGCGCTTTCGCAATGCCGGGCAAACATGCATAACTGACCCGTATAGGCGCTGAATGCTTCAGCTATAAAACATTCGTTGATTAAAAAATATCTTCAATGATCAGGTTTGAACCATTGAAAGAGAAGTGATCTCCCGCCTTTTTACCATGCAGAATCTTTCCAAGGGGAGCTTGATGGGAAAGGAACAGAACCGGTGTTCCGTCTATCATCTTTTTTCCCAAGCCTGCCGAGAAAAAGAACGAAATCTTCGCGCATTGCAGGTAGGCGCCCATAGTAGCGGAACTGTAAATAGTATTGGTATCGATCGAGTGAAGTGCCGCGAGCTCTTTAAGATGTTCACCCAATTGCCGGGAATGCATGTCTTTCTCCAGATGATTCATTGCCCTCGAAGTTTCATACTTGTCGCCTGCTGAGCTCTTTTCTTCGCCATTCGCTGCGCTTTGCGCTGTTGCTATAGATTCTCTTGCTGAAGCAATGCGCCGTTCTATAGTGGCGTGGCAGAATTGTTTAAGCCTGTTCTTGAAATCAATCTTTTCCTCTGTTGAGAGTTTATGCTCCATAAGAAACGGTGGTGATCTATTTACAGCCAGTCTCGATAGCCTGGGTTGTAGCTGGAACGGGAATGAAAGCCAGGCAAACGCTGCAGGTCGATTTCCTGGGAGCAATTGGCTTAAAGTCGAACAGTTCTCCTTCTTTGATGGTATCGGGGAAATCGCAGATATTGCTTACGGCAAATACGTTCGTGTACACTTTACCGTCTTCAGGATTTTTCCATTCCGCTTCTACAGGTACACCACCTTTGTTCGCGGATACGATGCTCACCACACGCTGTTTACAAATGCCGCGCACCACCAGTTTGCCTTTGTAGCAGGCGGCCTCCGTTGGCTGCTCCACTGCGCCTGTATTGGTACTCACCGTACTTTTTCTGGTGCAGGCATTGGAATAAATGCCAGTTATAAAAAGCGGAATAATAATAAGATAATTGAATGCTCTCTGCATGGGACGATTTATTACAAAGTGAAGATAAGCACACTATCATTGGAAGTAACCTTATAAATTTGAGGAAATTATTTAACTTAACTACTTAACCAATAAAAAGGCATGTATGGGTATTTCAAAGACGATTTTGGTTTCTATGATGATTTTGTATTCATTTCTGTCCAGCGCGCAAATCAGGCTACCTGCACTAATCAGTGATCATATGATCCTTCAGCAAAACAGCCAGGCAATCTTATGGGGCTGGGCCCGCCCCGGAGAGAAGATCACCATTCTTCCATCATGGAGCAAAAAACCGGTAATAGCCGTTGCCAACAGTGCGGGTAAATGGACGGCCACCGTCAAAACGATCAAAGCGGGAGGCCCTTATACCCTCCAATTCAGCGCATCTGACTCAGTGCAGGTGAAAGACGTTTTATTGGGGGAGGTATGGCTTGCTTCCGGGCAATCAAATATGGAGTTCAAATTGAAAAAGCATAAATCAGCCGAGGCAAACTACCCACTGATCCGGATGATCGATGTTCCTAATAGAACTGCCGAAGAAGAACAGGCGGAATTTAAAGGAAAGTGGAGTATCTGCTCACCGGAGACCGCCGCGGATATGTCGGCCGTAGCCTATTTCTTTTCCAGGGACATCCATAAAGAAACTGGTTTTCCGGTAGGGATCATCAACGCCTCATGGGGTGGAACGCCTGCAGAATCCTGGACAAAAAAGCAGGTGCTGGAAAGCGACACGAACCTGCAGCCCATCCTGATGCAATACGAGAAGCAGGTAGCAGCATATCCTGAAGCACTGGCCCGATATAAGGCCAGCCTTGAGAAATGGAAAGCGGACACTAGCGCGGTGAAAGGAAAGGAACCCGCAGCACCCGGTGCGTTGGGGTCGCACCAGTCCCCTTCCAGGTTATACAATGGGATGATTGCACCCTTGATTCCCTATTCTATTAAAGGCGTGCTTTGGTACCAAGGAGAATCAAATGCTTCAAAGGGTTTTCAGTACCGGTACTTGTTTTCTTCGATGATCAAGAGCTGGCGGAGTGACTGGAAAAATGACAGACTGCCTTTTTACTTTGTGCAGATCTCTCCGCACCAGAGCCAGAATCCAGATCTCCGGGAATCGCAGTTTGTTACCTACAGAACCGTGCCGTATACAGGCATAGTAGTTACTACAGACAACGGCGATTCGCTCGATATTCATCCACCCGACAAAGAACCGGTGGGTAAAAGGCTTGCCTTATGGGCATTGTATAATGAGTATGGAAAAAAGTCTGTCGTCGCTTCCGGGCCCCTGTATAAGTCGATGAAGGTTGAAGGCAACAAAATAAGGATTGAATTCGATTATGCGGACGGACTGATAGCCCGGGAAGGAGCATTAACTGATTTCACGATATCCGGCAGCGACCAGCAGTTTAGGCCCGCTGAGGCTGTTATAGAGAAGAACAGCATCCTGGTATCGAATCTGGATGTAAAAGAGCCGGTAGCCGTCCGGTTTGCCTGGCGCAATGTGCCGCATCCGAATCTTTATAATAAAGCCGGTCTTCCCGCATCGCCTTTCAGGACGGATAACTGGAAGCTGCAGACAGAGGGAAGAAAATAATGAAAGCGTTACTGGGGTCGATGCCGAATTTTTGTTCCTTCTTTCCCTCGCGGTTCTGTGACTAATTGAGGCGCGGCTGGAACAATTTTTATATAGATAAGGTATTCAATCACTTTTAAAATGAATGTTATGGAAAAGAATGAGAACTACGAGATGCCTTCTTCCCACGAAGAAGACATCCAGAATCAGGACCAAACATCGCAACGACGCGAAACAGATCGACAGAACGACTCTATAGCAAGGCAAAACTCCAATATGCACAATGATCTTAACGACAGGGGAATCAGCAGCATATCGCCCAATGGTTACATGAACAATTTGAATAGGGAAAATGGGGAGGCAGACAGGAAGAAGGATAGCATGAATCTTGATAAGGAAAACATGGTTCGCTAGGCCAAATAAACGATTGGTTGCTTGCTTGAACGCAGATTTCACACGGGATCTGCGTTCTTTTTTTATAGATTACCCCCTCATTTATATTTTTGAATTAGCTATTTCTGGCGTACCTTTGTCCTTGTCCATAAGGTTAATAGACTAATGATTTCAACAACAATCTGCACACAAATACACACGTTCTACACCGGTAAATCCTGCTGTTGTTTGTTTCAGTTGGTATCACTAGCAGCCCGTTCCTTTTAATACCTAAACGATAAATCATAGTTGAATATGAGTAATATGCTCCAGAATTATATCCCTCAATTGATCCATCAATCAAACGGAAAAGGTATTGCTGAGACGCTGGCGTTTATTGCTCAGAAATTTCCTGGTAAGGCTACTTTTTCCTCCAGTTTCAGTTATGAGGATCAGGTAATTACCGACCTTATCTTACGCAACCAGATTCCGGTAACTATTTTCACGCTTGATACCGGGCGTCTGTTTATGGAAACCTATTCTGTATGGAGCAGCACGAACGAAAGATACCAGACGCATATTCAGCCTTTTTATCCGGAAAACACCAGGCTGGAGCAGTTTGTAGCAGAAAAAGGCCCTAATGCCTTTTACGAGTCTGTAGACAACCGGAAATCCTGCTGCTACATCAGGAAGGTAGAACCACTCAAGCGCGCATTGGCAGGCAGATCTGTCTGGATTACAGGCCTGAGAGCCGAACATTCTGCTTCCCGAAACGAACTGCAAACCTTTGAATGGGACGAGGCTAACCAGGTGATAAAGTACCATCCCATTTTACACTGGAGTACGGAAGAAGTTAAAAAACATATCAACGAGTATAACGTGCCCTATAATCCACTTCATGACAGGGGATTTGTAAGTATAGGTTGTGCTCCCTGCACCCGGGCCGTGCGCCCCGGGGAAGATTTCAGAGCCGGCAGGTGGTGGTGGGAAGATAGTAGCAAAAAAGAATGCGGGTTGCATGAAGGAATAGCGGTGCCAGAGCCGGCGGCTTAACCATCTGTTGCCACAATTAAAAATATGTAAGAAAATTATTATGAGTTACAGGTTAGACTATCTTGATCAGTTAGAGTCGGAAGCCATACACATTTTACGTGAAGTGGCCGGGCAGTTTGAGCGGCCGGCATTGTTGTTTTCCGGCGGTAAAGATTCCATTACGCTGGTTCACCTTGCGCTGAAAGCCTTCAGGCCAGGGAAATTCCCCTTCCCCCTTGTTCATGTGGATACGGGCCATAACTTCCCCGAAGCACTCGAGTTTCGCGACAAACTGGTGGAGCAGCTAGGAGAAAAACTGATTGTAAGGAATGTGGAGGATACGATGAGAAAAAGACATCTCGCGGAGCCCAAGGGCAAATTTGCCAGCCGCAATAGTCTTCAAACATATACATTGCTCGATGTAATCGAGGAGTTCCAGTTTGACGCCTGTATTGGCGGCGGGCGCCGGGATGAAGAAAAAGCCAGAGCCAAGGAAAGGATCTTTTCGGTAAGAGATGAATTCGGACAGTGGAATCCAAAGTTGCAAAGACCCGAATTGTGGACTATTTATAATGGAAGAATCGACAAGGGCGAAAACGTGCGTGCGTTTCCGATCAGCAACTGGACGGAGCTCGATATCTGGAATTATATCCGGAGAGAGAAGATCGATCTTCCCTCCATTTACTTTGCCCACGAGCGCGAAGTGCTGGAACATGAAGGGCAACTCGTTGCAACCTCACGGTTTATCCAGCTCGATCCTAGCGACAAGGTTTCAGTAAAGAGAGTACGGTACCGTACCGTGGGGGATATGACCTGCACCGCGGCTGTTGAATCATCTGCTACCGGTATCGATGCTATCATCAATGAAATCACCGCCACTAAAACCAGCGAGCGGGGCGAAACACGCATCGACGACAGGGTATCTGAAGCAGCGATGGAAGACAGAAAGAAGAACGGCTATTTCTAAGCCTTGCTTGTTGAACATTAAAAGTAAAATACAATGGATCTACTACGATTTATAACTGCAGGAAGTGTGGATGACGGAAAAAGTACACTGATAGGGCGTCTTCTTTACGATAGCAAAAATATCATGATCGATCAGCTGGAAGCTATCGGCCGGCAAAGCAAGAACAGGGAAGACGGTGAGATCGACCTGGCATTACTTACCGACGGCCTGCGGGCAGAACGCGAACAGGGAATTACCATAGATGTGGCGTACAAATACTTCTCCACTCCAAAGAGGAAATTTATTATAGCAGATGCGCCTGGTCATATTCAATATACCCGCAATATGGTTACGGGCGCTTCCAACTCTGACCTGGTAATCATTCTTGTAGACGCCCGGCATGGTGTGGTGGAGCAAACACGCCGTCATTCAATTATAGCTTCTCTTTTGAATATACCGCATGTAGTGGTAGCCATCAATAAAATGGATCTGGTAGGCTATTCGAGGAATGTTTATAACGATATAGTGATCGATTATGCGGAAGTGGCGAAGACCTTAGGCCTGAGCGATGTAACATACATCCCGATCAGCGCTTTAAACGGTGCCAATATAGTAGACCGATCGGAAGAATTATCCTGGTATGATGGCGGCTCTTTATTAGAGATCCTGGAGAATGTGGAAGTACAGAATAGTGTCAATCTTACAGACGCCCGGTTCTACGTGCAATACGTTATACGACCCCAGGTAGAGGAACTGCATGACTACCGCGGATATGCCGGCAAGATTCTAAGTGGAACCTATCGAAAGGGAGATAAGATAACAGTGCTGCCTTCAGGGCTGGAAAGCACCATTGCTTCCATCGAGATAGCCGGGAAAGAAGTGGAAGAAGCTTTTGCACAGCAAAGTATCATCCTGCATCTTAAGGATGATATCGATATAAGCCGCGGCGATCTTATAGCACTATCCGGCAGCCAGCCTCAGGTAGAACAAGACCTGGAAGCTTTACTATGCTGGATGGGCAACAAACCGCTTGTTATCGGCAATAGATATCTGTTGCAGATTCATAGCAGGCTGGTGAAGGCGGTGGTGAAGGATATCGACTATAGACTGGACGTGAATACATTGCAAAAGGAACCATCTCCTACAATGATCGGGCTGAATGATATAGTAAAAATAAGTCTGAAGACGGCATCACCCGTACCGTTTGATTCTTATAACAAGCTAAGGACCACCGGAGGTGCGATCCTCATAGATGAAACGAGTAACGTAACGGTAGGAGCCTGCATGATCCAGTAAAAAACAATAGAATGAAGAATTTGAATCTTACAGGTAAAGTTATTATAGCAGGCGCTGGCCCTGGAGACCCGGAGCTGATTTCGGTAAAGGCGGTGCGGTTGTTGAAGACGGCCGATATTGTGCTCACCGACCGTTTGGTAAGCCCCGAGATTTTGCAGGAGTACGTGCCTTCGCATGCGGAAATAATTTATGTAGGAAAACAGGGGAGAAGCGGCCTTTCTACTCCCCAGGGAAGAATTAATCAGATGCTGGTTGATTACGCCCGTTCGGGTAAAACTGTGGTGCGACTGAAGGGAGGGGATATTTCGCTATTCTCGAATATACTCGATGAGCTCCAGGTACTTCTGGAGCATGGCATTCCCTACGAACTCGTTCCCGGCATCTCTGCTGCAGCCGGTGCGGCTGCTTACACGGGAATACCGCTTACGGCGCGCAACTATTCAAAATCAGTAAGGTTTGTTACCGCCCATACGAACGAGAAGTTTCCCCAGGAGTACTGGAAAGACCTGGCAACTACCGAAGATACGCTGGTGTTTTACATGTCTACAGAAGAATTGGTGGACGTAGTGCAGAACCTGAAAGCAAATAGTATCAGTGCCGATAAATTTGTGGCGGTAGTGGAACAGGCGACTACAAGACTTCAGAATGTTTCCGTTTCCAATATCTATAGCTGCCTGGAAGATTTTAGCAAGCTGGTTTTTACGACACCTTCTTTGCTTATAATAGGCAAGGTAGTAGCGCTGTACGAGCAGTTTGCCTGGTTACGAAATAGCAAGAGTGGCGAACAGTATTTCGAGCCGCTTGAAAATGAATACAAAAAGAAAGCCGTATAGAATCTCGTAAAACGAAGAAGGGTTTAAATGTTACAATATATGTTGAAAGGTGCAAAACTGGAATTGCTGCAGAATTTAATCGGAACAGCTACAAGAGAAGAGCTTATCTGGATGAACGGATATCTTGCCGGCGTAATAGGCTTGCCAGATGCGGCAACTGTGCCTGCGGCGCCTGTAGCGAAGCCGGCCGTAAGTAAAATAACCGTAGTGTATGGCACGGAATCGGGTAATTCGAAAAAGCTTGCCTTAGACTTTGCATCGAGGGCTAAGAAAACAGGTGTTCAAGCAAAGCTTGTAAGTATGGACCAATACCGCCTGAACGATCTGCCGAAGGAAGAATACCTTCTTGCCGTGATTAGCACGCAGGGAGAAGGTGAGCCCCCGGCGGCCGCAAAAAAGTTTTACGATCATATTCATCAGAATGGGTTCAAGCTCGATAAATTGAAGTACGGTGTTCTGGCGCTGGGCGATACATCGTATCCGTTATTCTGTAAGGCCGGGGAAGATGTAGACTCGCAGTTGCAGAAACTCGGAGGTAACCGTATCGTTCCTCTCCGGAAATGCGATGTGGATTTTGAGGAAGAAGCAGATCAGTGGTTCTCCGAGGTGCTGGAATCTTTGTCTGGAGTACAGCAGGCTGCGCCAGCACCTGCGGTAACTGAAGTGCCGGCGGTGAAGAAAGCGGGTAAAAAAGTGTATGAAGGCACAGTGCTGAGTAATATCAATTTGAACGACCGGGGTTCGCGTAAGCAGACGCACCATATAGAAATAGCGGCAGATGATGTGGACTACGAACCAGGAGATTCTTTAGGCATCATCCCCGAGAATCCGCAGGAACTAGTGGAGTGCCTACTGGATATCTCCAAAGCGGACGCCTCGAAAACCTTTCAGCATAAGAACGATTTCTTCACCATAACGGATCTTCTTAAAAAGAAACTGCATATCAGCTATTTACCGGAGAGGGTGGTACAGAAGTATGCAGCTATCGTGCAGCAGGATATTCCCGCTACAAGGATCGATCTGCTCGATCTGCTTAAGATCTATCCTATCAGCAGCCCTGAACAGTTCGAACAGGTGATTACCATCCTGGAGCCTATCGCGCCAAGACTGTATTCGATCGCGTCTTCACCACAGGCGCATGCTGGGGAGATACACCTCACGGTAGCAAAAGACTTCTTCTCCATAAACAATGAACTGAAAGTAGGTTTGTGTTCCCGTCATCTGTCAGAAACAGCGGTAGATGAAAAGCTGCATTTTTATATTCATAAGAACAACCAGTTCAAGCTTCCCGCTCCGGATAAAGATGTTATCATGATTGGCCCCGGAACCGGGATAGCACCCTTCCGTTCTTTTTTATCAGAAAGAGATGCCACCGGAGCAACCGGCGAGAACTGGCTTTTCTTCGGAGATCAGCATTTCGAAACCGATTTTCTCTACCAGACTGAAATACAAAACTGGGCGGAAACGGGTGTACTTACAAAAGTTAACGTGGCTTTTTCCCGCGATCAGCAGGAAAAGATCTATGTGCAGCATAAAATGAAGAAGCATGCCAGGGCTTTTTACGATTGGCTGGAAGCTGGGGCCTATATCTATGTATGTGGCGCAAAAGATCCTATGAGCATCGACGTGGAGAATACAATACTTATGATTATTCAGCAATGCGGTAGTATGACAGAAGAGGCTGCAGCAGCCTACCTGGATGCGCTCAAAGACCAGGGCCGCTACATGAAGGACGTGTATTAAAAATGAACAGAATATCGAATTAAAAGAATAGCATTATTATGAGTGAGAATAACCAGTCACCGATAGAGAAGGTCAAGAAACAGAGTGATGCACTACGGGGATCTATAGTTGAGAGCCTGGGTGATGAGATTACCGGCGCTATCAGAGAAGATGACCAGGCGGTCATCAAGTTTCACGGTATGTACCAGCAGGACGACCGTGACAGAAGGGAAGAAAGAGCAGAAAAGAAGCTGGATCGTATCTATACATTCATGATTCGGCTTCGCCTTCCGGGAGGGTTTTTAACGCCGCAGCAATGGATAGCTACGCATGATATAGCCGGTGAAAATTCAACGGGCGTCATTAAGATCACCACGCGACAAACGGTGCAGTTGCATGGGTTGATAAAATCGAACATCAAACCAACCATTCAGGCGTTCAGCGAAGCAAAGCTGGATTCTATCGCTACCTGTGGTGATATCAATAGAAACGTTTTGTGCAGCAGCCATCCTAAAGAGTCGCCGGTGCATGAGCAGGTATTCGCTTACGCAGATAAGATCAGTGAACTGCTGATGCCCAAAACAAAAGCGTATTATGAAATATGGCTGGATGAAGAAAAGATAGCGGATAAGAAAGAGGAAGAAGATCCTTTGTATGAGAACCGCTACCTGCCGAGAAAGTTTAAGATCGCCATTGCCATTCCACCTAATAACGATGTGGATGTTTTCGCGAACGATATAGGGCTGATAGCGATCATCAAAAAGAATCAACTTCTCGGGTTCAACCTGGCTATTGGAGGTGGGTTGTCTACAACACACGGTAACCCCGACACTTATGCAAGACTCGGAACCGAAATAGGCTTTATAGATAGCGAGGAGAAAACATTGAAGGCTGTATATGAAGTATTGACGATCCAGCGCGACTACGGAAACAGAAGTGATCGCAAACTGGCCAGGTTGAAGTACACCGTGGACAAAGTAGGGGTTGCCTGGTTTCGTGAAGAACTGGAAAGGCGTATAGGATTCAAGTTACAGGAACCTGCTGCTTATGAATTCACGCAGCGAACCGATCATTATGGATGGCAAGCTAACGATAAAGGCCTTTGGTATTATACCGCTTTTATAGAAAATGGAAGGGTACTGGATGATGAAACGGCGGCTTTAAAAACAGCATTGCTTGAAGTGGCGAAAACAGGTAAGGCCAATTTCAGGTTTACCTGCAATCAGAACCTTATTTTAAGCGATATCAAAGCTAAAGACAAGGATACGGTGAACACTATTCTCGAAAAGTTCCATGTAATCAAGCTTACGGAAGGAGCTTCCAGAATCCGGAAGAATGCTATGGCATGCGTTGCACTCAACACCTGCCCGCTTGCACTTGCCGAGGCCCAACGCTATATGCCTTCGCTCATTACCAAAATAGAGCCCCTGCTGGAAAAGCATGGCCTGGCGAATGAAGACATTATCATGCGGATGACAGGCTGCCCGAATGGCTGTGCGAGACCATACATAGCGGAGATCGGCTTCGTGGGTACTGCGCTGGGCAAATACAATCTCCACATAGGCGGAGATAATAAAGGCACAAGGCTAAACAAGATATACAAGGAGAGCCTCGATGAGGAGCATATACTGATGGAGCTGGATCATTTATTCGGCGCGTTTAAAAAGGAAAGAAAGAATGGTCAACAGTTCGGAGACTTCGCGAACGCACTCTGATCATTCTTTCATGAGATTATAATATGGAGGTACAACAAGCCAAAGAAACAAATACACTCTTCCCCGTCTTTCTAAAAATGGAAGAAATGCGCCTTCTTATAGTAGGTGGTGGCAATGTTGGGCTCGAAAAGCTAACTGCTGTTCTGAACAATTCTCCTTTAACGCGCATACTACTTGTAGCCATTCATATTAATGATGCCATTCATGATCTGGCGAAAAAGTATCCCAACCTTTCACTGGAGCAGAGAGCTTTTAATGCCAATGACCTGCCGGAAGCAGATATCGTGATAGTAGCCGTTAACGATATAGAAGCCAGTAAGAAGATCAGAAACGAGGCGCGCCTGCATGGTAAGCTGGTGAACGTTGCAGACAAACCGGAGCTCTGTGATTTCTACCTTGGATCTATAGTAAAGAAAGGAAACCTAAAAATAGCGATATCCACCAATGGTAAATCACCTACTATCGCAAAACGCCTGAAAGAGCTTTTTACGGAAATGCTGCCAGAGCAGTTAGATACTGTTCTCGATAATATGCAGGCTATAAGACTTAAGCTCAATGGTGATTTTGCAGATAAAGTAAACAAGCTGAATGATATCACGAAAGTACTGGCCGTTAATAATGTGCGTGATCCGAAAGCAGGTGAAGCGAAGTGGCGCAAGATCGCATCCTGGTCGCTGCTTGCATTTTTCTTTATGCTGTTCGGCCATGTCGTTCTCACATTAGTTCCTTTTCAGGATATGATTGCAAAAGGTAGAGAGCTTGCTTTAGGCCTCGATAAACGCTTCTTCTGGATGATAGCCGCCGGCTTCCTCGCGCAACTGGTAGATGGTGCGCTCGGTATGGGATATGGTGTTATCTGTACCACCGTGTTACTTTCTTTAGGCGTCAATCTTCCGGCAATCAGTGGTAGTATACACACCGCTGAGATGTTCTCGAGTGGCATGTCGGGTTATAGTCATTATAAATTCGGGAACGTTAATAAAAAGCTGTTCAAGGCATTGCTGATTCCGGGAATTATAGGAGCTGTAATCGGCGCTGTGCTTCTTTCCAAGCTAGGCGATGAATATGCCGGCTATATACGTCCCATTCTTGCCGTGTACACTTTAGGGTTGGGCATCCGCATCCTGTTCACCGCTTTTCGCAAGAACAAAGCTCCGCAGAAAGTGAAGAAAGTGGGATGGCTTGCCGGTGCGGGTGGCTTTCTCGATTCGTTTGGAGGCGGTGGCTGGGGGCCGCTGGTTACCAGTACGCTTATTTCGAAAGGACGCACACCGCGCTTTGTGATTGGCTCGGTAAGCATTACTGAGTTTTTTGTTACGCTTGCAAGCGCTCTTACCTTCTTCGGTATGCTGGGCTTAAGCCACTGGCAGGTGATAGCAGGGCTTGTAATAGGAGGCACTATCGGCGCTCCGCTTGCAGCAAGACTAAGCGGCAAACTGCCTCTTAAAACGATGTTTATAGCTGTAGGCACTATGGTGATCATCTGGAGCCTGCGGATATTATTAAAGACTTTCGAAGTATTCTGATGCCTTTACTTTTATAACCACTTTCTCAGGCAAGCGGTGATCTTTGCCGTCTCTATCATAAAACCATCATGTCCATAAGCCGAGTCGATTTGCTCCAGGGAGGAATCGTCTATATGTTCGGCGAGGAACTGCTGTTCATTCAAGGGGCAAAGGATATCGCTGCTGATGCCGATAATCAGTGTTTTCTGCTGGATATATGCCAGGGCGTCTTCCAGCCCTCCTTGCCTGCCTCTGGCAAGATGATGACTATCCATAGCCTTGGTAAGTAGCCAGTAGGAGTAGCTGTTGAAGCGGTTTACCAGTTTCTCGCCCTGGTAATTGATATAGGAAGATGCTTTGTAATGATCTGTTTTTTCCTTGTCGGGGTCGGTCTGCTTTTCTACAAGAATACCATAATTGCGATAACTGATAAGGCCGATAGCCCGTGCAACCTTAAGCCCCTTACTTCCTGCTTCGGGGTTGTGTTCTTTCCAGGTGATGTCGGCCTCTATCGCCAGCCTTTGTGTAGTATGAATGGCGATACCCCAGGCGCTTTCCGCAGGAGACGTAGCCAGAAGAAAAAGCCGCCCTATCCTGTCCTTTTCCATAAGGCACCATTCCAGCGCCTGGTAGCCGCCCATACTGCCGCCTATCAGGAGGTGAATATAATCGATCTCCAGATACTGCCGTAGTAGTATATGCGCTTTCACCATGTCGCGGATAGTAACCTGGGGAAAGCTGCTGAAATACGGTTTGCCTGCAACCGGGGTCATGCTTAATGGCCCCGTAGTGCCGTAACATGATCCCAGTATATTGGCGCAGACTATAAAATACTTATCAGGATCTATTGCATATCCGCTTCCAACAAGGCCTTTCCACCAGTCGGCAGCATCGGAATTGGCCGTGAGAGCGTGGCAGATCCAGACTACATTGTCTTTGCCCGCATTCAACTGGCCGTAGGTATGGTAGGCAATCGTTAATTCCGGAAGCAGGATCCCGCTTTCAAGAGGGAAGGACTGCTGATGATTATATTTCCTCGGCTCTGACATAATAGTGACGCCAAAAATAGTTCAGATAGTATAGAAATGATGCACCTGTTGTTAAAATACTTTTACCGGCGATGATCTGTTCCCACTCTCTCAATAAAAGGCGTAGTTTGATTACCTTTGTAAAAATTAAAACATGGTACATATAGAACTGGAGCGGAAGGAAGGAGATTATGGATTTGAGGCAAAGGATGCGCACGGTCATGTAGTTAGGCTGGATAGTAATCCCGAGAATGGGGGAAATAATTTCGGCGTACGCCCTATGCAGATGCTGCTTATGGGCCTGGGCGGTTGCAGTGGTATCGATATCGTTTCCATACTTAAAAAGCAGCGCCAGGAGGTAACAGGATTCAAGATGAAGATCGATGGAATGCGCGAATCCGGTAAAGAACCTTCGCTCTGGAAGAGTGTTCATATTATTTTTGAACTGTCGGGTACTATTGACCCCGACAAGGCAAAAAAAGCCTGCGAACTATCTATGGCAAAGTACTGTTCGGTAGCAGAAACATTAAGACTTGCAGGCGGATCGATCACCTGGGAGGTAACAATCAATAAATAACTGAATGGAGCAAAGCCCTCTTACGCGTGTAATACGAACCCGTACTGATCTTACAAATGAAATGGAACATTCCGGTCCGCTGTTCCTTACCAGCAGTTTCTGCTTCGATAACGCGGAGGACATGCGGGCTGCCTTTGCAGACGAAACCGATGATAATATCTACAGCCGCTTCAGCAATCCCAATGTGCAGGAGTTTGTGGACAGGATCTGCATCCTTGAAGGTGCAGCAGCTGGTTTTGCCACTGCTTCCGGCATGAGTGCCGTGTTTGCTTCGTTAATGGCGCTATTGAAGCAGGGAGATCACGTTCTTTCATGTAATGCCGTATTTGGTAGCACACATAGCCTGCTAACGAAAATACTTCCACGCTACGGCATAGAGTTCAGTTACATAAATACAACGAATACCTCCTCCTGGGAGGCGGCAGTGCGTGCCAACACTAAAATGCTGTACCTGGAAACGCCTACCAATCCGGGTCTCGACATTGTAGATCTTGAATTCGCAGGAAACTTTACCAGAAAACATGGGATTCTGCTAAATGTAGATAACTGCTTCGCTACTCCTATCGGCCAACGGCCTATCGACTACGGCGCCGATCTGGTAGTTCATTCTGCTACTAAATGGATCGATGGGCAGGGTCGTGTGCTTGGAGGCGTTGTTGTTGGTAAAAAGAACCTGATAGACGAGATCTATGCGTTTTGCCGCAGCACGGGGCCTGCGTTATCACCCTTCAATGCGTGGATACTTAGTAAAAGCCTGGAGACGCTGGATGTAAGGATGGAACGGCATTGCAGTAACGCATTGTATATTGCCCAGCAGCTGGAAAATCATCCCAGGATATCTTCGCTTAAATACCCTTTTTTACCCAGCCATCCACAATATGAGATTGCCCGGAAGCAGATGAAGAACGGTGGTGGAATTGTTTGCTTCGATCTTAAAGGGGGCCTTGAAGCGGGGAAGACGTTCCTTGACAAGCTTAAGACCCTGTCGCTCACGGCAAACCTCGGAGACACGCGAAGCATTGCTTCGCATCCTGCAAGTACCACCCATGCAAAACTATCAGATGCAGAAAGGCAGGAAGTAGACATTACTCCGGGCCTGATACGCATTTCGGTTGGTCTTGAACATAGAGATGATATTCTTCAGGATATTCTCCAGGCCCTCGATGCCTGAGCCACCCGTCAGGCACCGATGTTTTTAAGGCATTTGCGAAGGTCGACCCCTTTACCCAGCACTCCTGCAAAAAGATCACCTTCCTTTTCAAGCCTCTTATGAACGGTGTTGATGTTAAAGAGAGCAGGCGTCAGGCCCTCTTTTACTTCTTTCCAATGCAATGGCGTGGAAACCGTAGCACCGGGCTTAGGCCGGATACTGTAAACCGAAGAGATGGTTTGCCCCCGCCTGTTCTGAAGATAGTCCATATAAATGTGCTCGTTACCCCGTTTCTTAAGATTGCGCTCCAAGGTAGTAAAGTCAGGCAACTGCTCCTGCGCCATCACGCATACTATGTAACAGAAATCCTTTACCTGGTCATAGGTATATTTCTTGCCCATGGGCACATATACATGCAGCCCTGTGGCTCCGGATGTTTTGCAGTAGCTTTCAGCTCCAGCCTTATCCAGTATTTCCTTGATGACATTCGCTGCTTCTATTACCTGGTTGAAGGTGTTTTTTTCCGAAGGATCTATATCCACGATCATATAATCAGGATGATCCAGCTTCCTGGTAGTAGAATGCCATGGATTCAATTCTATGCAGCCAAGGTTGTTGAGATAGGCTAGTGTGGGCTTATCGTTGCAAATGATATAGTCGATATCCTTATTGGTAGATTCGGAATGAATTGGCTTGCTCTGTACCCAGTCTGGCGCGCTATCCCCGGCATCTTTATGAAAAAACGCAGCACCCTCTATCCCATTGATATTTCTAAGAAGAGACTGTGGCCTGTCTTTCATATACGGCAATATATAGTCCGCTATTTTCTGATAATAGTTGATTACATCACCCTTCGTGTACTTTTCTTTAGGCCAGAAAATCTTCGATAGATTGGTCGTTTTTACCTCTATCTTACCGAATGTAAGGAGTTCGCCTTTAGAAGTACTTTTGCTCTTTGCACCAGCACTGCCGGATGCTGTCTCTTTTTTAGCGGCAGCTTTCTTAGCAGGTGCTTTTTTAGCAGCTGCTTTTGTAAGTGTTGTCATATTTGCATCTTTAGCGGTTTTGTCTTCTCTTAGCCTCAGGAAGATCGGGTGGCGCATTTTACCATCCCTGGTAAGCT
The DNA here is from genome assembly GCA_014380425.1 of Chitinophagaceae bacterium. GTDB lineage: Bacteria > Bacteroidota > Bacteroidia > Chitinophagales > Chitinophagaceae > JADCRZ01. The sequence continues at coordinate 16,046 of JACMJX010000220.1, forward strand.
CTGTAAATTTCACTTCGCATACCAGTTCGGGTTTTACCCAGGTAACAGGCATATTGGTTTTAACCTTTTCGTTGAAGGGAGAACTGCCTGTAACGAGGGGCTGCAACCTATCCCACATCTCTTTTAGAGCTGCATCGCTGAACCCCGAACCTGTATGCCCTGCATACAACAGTTTACCTTTTTCTTTCACTGCCAGCACCAGTGCCCCGAAGTATTTGCGCCCTCCGGAAGGTGCTGTAAAGCCTGTAATAATCACCTCCTGCGAGCCATGGTTCTTGATTTTAAGCCAGTCGGCGCTACGGGCGCCTGTGAAATACATGCTAGATGCTTTCTTTGCCAGTATCCCTTCCAGTTTCTTTTCGGTAGATACGCGGAAGAAATCCACGCCGTCTTCAGCTATATGTTCAGCGTATTTTATGGTATCATGTGGCGGGATGATCTTCTCCAGTAATTCCTTTCGTTCAAGTAATGTAAGTTGGGTAGTATCCTGCCCGTTGAGTGCCAGCAGGTCGAAAACATAATACATCATTGGATGTTCCGGGTCTTCTCCATAATGTTGCAGTAGCTGGAAGCTAGGGTTTCCTTCGTCGTCCAGTACTACAATCTCTCCATCGAGTACCGCATCGTATTCTATCGCTTCCAGTGCTTTCGTCACTAACGGATAGGTGTCGGCAAAGGAATTTCCATTGCGGGAATAGAGTCGGATACTCTTGTCAGCGATCTCCGCTATAGCACGGTAGCCATCCCATTTGATTTCGAAGATCCAGTCTTTGTCGTTAAAAGGAGTAGTTGTTTCTTTCGCCAGCATCGGGCGGATGAAGTCGCCCTCTTTTTTTACGCTTGCCGGCTGGGGAGCTTTGGCGCGGGCTTTTTTTTTACTTTATCACCTGCATGCTCTTTAAGCCATTTATTGATAGGAGAGGTTTTTAAAGTGTCTTCTTCACTGTTGTACTCCGTATCTACCGCATATTCGTCATTGTGCTTTATGAGCAGCCAGGAGTTCTCTTCTTTGCCTTTCAGCTTTACGAGCGCGAATTCACCTTTAAGCTTCTTGCCCTTCAGCCGGAACTTAAGGCTTCCCGCCTTGAGACCCGCTTTCACGCTTTTTTCGGATAGCACTTTATCGTCCTTCTCCAAGTTAGTATACGTTCCCTTATCCCATATTTCAACGATCCCTCCGCCATAGTTGCCTTCGGGAATAACGCCTTCAAAATCTTTGTAATCATAAGGATGGTCTTCCACCATCATGGCAAGGCGCTTATCTTTCGGGTTCAATGAAGGGCCTTTCGGCACCGCCCAACTCTTCAGCACTCCATCCATCTCCAGACGGAGATCGTAGTGCAGGCGAGAGGCCTTATGACGTTGTATTACAAAAACGAGGGCACCTTCCGATTTCTTCACACGCGCGCCAGGCTCCGGTGTTACCGTAAGATCCCTTTTCTTTTTATATGCCTGAAGACTCATAATCAGGATGCTTTTTTACCTTTATTTCCCAAACTCGCTTTCAACTGCTCCATAAGATCTGCCGTTTTGCTATGTACCACTTTGAGATGCGGTGCGGCAATCTTGGTTCCCTTTGCTTTGGCTTTAATAAGTTTAAGCAACTGCTCGGTATAAGTGTCTTTATACTGAGAGATATCGAACTTTCCTGTGAGCTGGTTGATAAGAGAAACCGCCATCTTCAGTTCTGCGGGCTTGACAGCTTCTTTTTTAGGAAGATTCAATTCTGAAGTATCCCGGATCTCTTCCTGGAACCGTATCCGGTTGAGAATGATAACGTCATCGGTTGCCCGAAGAATAGCCAGGCCTTCTTTGCTACGCATCACGAAGCTTGCCACACCTACTTTTCCTGTCTGTAGCAGTGCTTCCCGCAACAGGGCATATGCCCTTGCACCAGATTTGTCTGGCTCCAGGTAGTAGGGCGTTTCGTAATAAAGACTGTCTATTTCCTCTTCTTTAACGAAATCGGAAATGGTGATCGTCTTTGTTTTCTCAGCATTCGCGCTCTCGAAATCCTTATCACCTAAGATGACGTACTTGTCGTTCAGCAGGTATCCCTTTACGATATGGCTCCATTCTACTTCCTTGCCAGACTTTTCATTAATGCGCTTGTACTTGATATGTGATTGATCATTTTTATCGAGCATGTCGAAATCAAGTTCGCTCCGTTGCGAGGCACTGAAGAGCTTTACCGGAATATTTACCAGTCCGAAACCAATTGCGCCTGTCCATATAGGTCTCATAATGTGTACGTTTAATTGCTTTCTAATATTTTCATCAGCATCTTTTCTTCCGCCGTAAGTCCGGATACATTGTCGTCGGCTTCCAGTTTTTCCAGCTGGCTGGTGTACTTATCGAGGGCGTTCGTTTCGTAAAGGGAGATGACGATGGGATGTACGTAGTATTTCTTGCACACTGTTCTTGTATTACCAAGGCGGCTCGATACTTTATCGAGGGCTTCTACTATTTTCTTTTTGGCTTCCGTTTTAGTATCGAACATGCCGAGTTCCATGAAGGCCATGATGGCTTGCACGGTGCCTGCCCATGTACGGAAGTCTTTTGTAGTGAAATCTCCGCCGCTTAATTTTTTAATATACTCGTTCACCATTCCCGAGTCGATGGAATGCCGTTCGCCGTTATCGTCATAATACTGAAACAGTTCCTGCCCCGGGATATCGCGGCATTTTTTAACGATGGAAGCAAGGCGCTTGCTTTTAAGGTCAATATCGTGATGAACGCCTTTCTTTCCTTTGAAGGAGAATTTTATAGAAGTTCCTTCTATCTTGACATGTTTATCCTTCAGGGTGCTTAATCCAAATGATCCATACAGTTTTTCATACGAGTTACTACCCACTCTTATATTTGTCCGTTCAAGCAGGCTTACAACGGTTGCCAATACTTTTTGCAGGGGCAGACCACTGAGGGCCAGATCTTTCTCCAGTTGCAGCCGAATGCCGGGCAGGGCTTTACCGAACTCCTGAAGTCTGTAAAACTTTGTATGGTTTCTGAGGGTATTCCATAAAGGATGATACCTGTACTGCTTTCTTTTCTTTGCGTCGATGCCGGTGGCTTGTAAATGCCCGTTCTGCAAGGTGCAGATCCAAACATTCTCCCAGGCCGGCGGAATGACGAGGCTGCGAATTCGTTGCATAGCTTCTTCATCCTTAACCCGTTCTTCGCCTTTGAGATAGGTGAATGATTTTCCTGCTTTTACCCGCACTATGCCAGGCTGTGTATCCGTTACGTAAACAAGATGTACCGCCTTGGCGCTTTTTTCGGGGTCGCGTAAGATGCTTTCAACCTTCTTTTTCGTAAGCTTTATGATTTCTTCTTCTATCATTAGCGAATGCACTGTTTAGGAACATAATGAAAGTATTGTGCCTTTCTTTAAGCCTGCGCATGCAGTTCAGCCAGGGCTTCCAGGCTTATGTATGAGGAAAAAGTTCTACAGCTACCAGTTGCCCATTTGTTCCGGTACAATGCGTTCGGTGGTTTCTTTGTCAATTTCCCGTTCCTTCCACCAGGGGTCATACGTTACGAACCAGGAGAGCCAGAGCGTACGGGAGAGGCGCATTAGCCAGGGTTGAAGTGCTATTAATAAAAGGGAGTTGAAACCCAGCCACCAGAAGAATCTGGAGTCGGTTAGGGAAAACCCGAACACCAGCCACCAGGCTATAAAGGATGCCACACATATTACCACTGATATGATGTAGCTAACGTACCCGGTGCCGTAGTAGAAGCCTACTTCTATTTCGGTGGGTTGTGCGCACACCGGGCATTTGTCATTCATTTTCACGCAGGTTTTTAGTTTATATGGGTTCGGCTTCATATAAATATTCCCTTCTCTGCACCGGGGGCACTTATTGGCAAGAACGGCCATCACATAACCCGGTCGATTCATTTCTGCTGGCATAATGCAAAGATAGTCAAGATATCTTGCAGGTTGGCGGGTTAGGTATTGTTAGCGGGAGGGAGCCAGGGTCTGTTTCACCGGACAAACAAGCTGCGGCTTTGGGTGCATTTCCGGGCAGGGGGAACGGTTACGGGTTGTG
>JACMJX010000221.1 GCA_014380425.1 Chitinophagaceae bacterium
ATGAACTTTAAACGACGAATTAACCTCTGGCGTACAGAGGCTATTCTACGTTGGCTACTCATCCAAAATTATATTTTACGGCTGTGCAGGACTTTTTATGCCCTACTATTAAAACGGACTTTTTGGGGGTCGACTAGATAGATTTCGCTGTTCGCTGCGGTAGTATGTCCTTTCACTTAGGAGACGGTACTGTCAAGTAACTAAAGCTGGCAATTATGTAACTTATTGTAGTAATTGTATAACATCTTTCTTCTGCAAGTGCCTATATTTACTTCTTCTCCTGCAGTACCGTTTTGGTGAGCCTTTATTATCCATTAAACTAAAAAAAATGAAAATACTTCTTTTGACTTTGTTCCTCGCAGGTAATATACTTTATTGCCAGTCGCAGAATATCGGCATCAATGCAACGGGAGCTCTACCAGATGTTAAAGCGATGCTTGACATTGCTTCAACAACTACGGGCTTACTGATACCCAGGATGACTACCACTCAGCGTGACGCCATCGCTACTCCTCCTACCGGCCTGCAGATATTTAATATAACCACGGGTACCATAGATATATATAAAACCAGCAGTTGGCAATCCGTCGTACTCGCTCCCGCTACTTCTAACCTGGTATATGTTTATTCACTAGCCGATCTTCCTGCTCCTTCCGGGGCATCCATTACACTGGATGCTACAAAAATGTATGTGTTTTCGGGCATTGTGGACATATCTCCCAACTATCTCAATTTGAACGGAGCCAATCTGAGAGGAACCGATCCCAGCAGAGATGGTGTTATGTCGACCGTAAGCGGCGGAGTGTTAAGAAGTACCGGTCAAAGTGTTTTTCTGGAAAATTTTGTAACCATCCCCGCCAGCGCAAATACGAAAGCATACGATCTCGCAGATGCTACCGGCACCAAATTCTGTAATATGTTTTCCGGCACTTCCGTCATAGAAATCGGTATACCCAGCCTTGGGGTAGGACAAATAAGCGGTTTTGAAGCGATCACTTTCAATAAGAACTACTGGAATTGCAGGGATGGCATAAAAATAACCGGTAACGTAAACAAGTTTGCAGCAACATTTAATTTCATTACCGGAATTACCGCCGGGGCTGGTATTGAATTTCTTGCAGGACTTACCATAGACGATATCGATATGTCCGGGAACTATTTTATATACCCCGGGCAAACCGGGGTGAAATTAAACACAGGAGCGACTATAGACCGGGGAAGAATGACAACCAATATGTTCCGGGGAGTAACTACCTATATAACTGGCTTCGATTCCTATTCACCCGCATGGCTCATGAGTCAAAACACCTTTGTACCTAATTCCAGGGCATTCGGTTCTGTTTTTATGACCAATAATACCACTTCTACCTCCCTGCCCAGCATAAATGTATTTTATAAAGTTGCCGGCACCGCCACGACAGGCACCGCGCAGCGTTTTACAGCTTCTTCCAATCGTTTGACCTATACAGGAAAAGATATTATCACTGGCAGAATACTTGTTATCATTGGAGCAAAAGCACCTGCTAATGGTGTTGATTATTCAATAGCAATTGCTAAAAACGGCGTAATAATCCCTGTACCTAACGGATCCATTGCCGCTGCGTCTAATAACCAGAGTTTTCAAATTACGCTTGCTACGGAAGTAAGTTTAAATGCCAATGATTATGTGGAGGTATTCTTAAGAACAAATAACGGCAGTTCATTGTCCCTGATAGTGGAAGAATTACAGTTCAGGATTACTGATTAATTTACCTAATACTAATAATGATGACGAATGTTACCACTATAATGCTGGCGATCCTTTTGAATTTGCTGTTTATTGACCCTGCTTCCGCACAAGCAAGACTTATTCTCAACGGTGCCAAAATAAATATAGTTGGTGGTGCCAGCCTCGTGGTAAACAATGCGGCAGGCAATGCCATTACGAGGTACGACGGACACATTATCAGCGAAGGTGATAATAATACGATTAAATGGATAATAGGGTCTGCGGCAGACAGCTACGTGATCCCCTGGGGATTGGGCAGTTCGGGCTATCTGCCCCTTTCTTTCACCACATCGTCTGCCACAGGAAGCGGCACTTTTTTGTTTTCAACTTATCAAACAAGCTGGCAGAATAGCACTTTAATGCCTCCAGGAATTACCAATGTGTCCAGGAATGGAACCGATAATTCAGCCTATCTCCTGGATCGTTTCTGGCAGATAGATGCCCTGGGGTATACTATTAAACCAACATTGAGCAACCTCAGCTTCGGTTACCTGGATATAGAACATTCCCAACCCAGTAATACGATCACCGAATCACTTTTAGCAGCTCAACGATGGAACGATGATATTAACATATGGAGCGACATGAATGCTACCGGCTTAGACGATGCCACGAATAACCGGGTATCCATAGCATCATTAAATGCATCGGATTTATATAAGTGGTGGGTGCTTGTTGAACGCGATTTTGCGCTCCCCCTGCGTTTTCTGACTTTTGTGGTTCAGAATAAGGATAACCACGCAAAACTGATATGGACAACAAGTGATGAGGTGAATGTAAAAGATTTTACCATCCAGAGAAGTTTTAATGGAACGGATTTCACCTCCATCGGGGATATTGCCAGTACCGGCAATATCACTAACCAATATGATTTTACTGATCTTGCTAACCTTTCCGGAACAATATACTACCGGCTAAAAGAAAATGATCTGGATGGATCCTCCGAATATTCCAAAATCAGGACTATTACCATACATAATTCGCAACTCCTGCAGATATTCCCGAATCCTGTTTTGAATGGAAAAATAATGATTGATGTATCCAGCGTTCCTGCCGGCAGATACACTTTTTCATTATACGATCCGCAATCTAAACTCGTATTTTTGAAGTCGCTGCATTTTAATAAGAACCTGGTAGAAATAATACTGGATATCCAGACACGCAAAGGCATTTATATGGCAGTGATTACCGGTCCAAATACTTTATTCATCAAAAGAATACTGATCGAAGGGAAATAAATTATCATAGTAGCATTCGTTACAATAAAAGGCCGCTCCGGTATTCCCGCAGCGGCCTCTATATTTACAATATCCGGATATCTCCTGTCAGATAAAGATCCTATTCAATAACCCCGCAAGCCGCACCCCGCCCTTCAGCAGTTGCTCGTTCAGGGTGTTTACATGATGGAAATTATACTCGTAACCCAGCTTCTGAGCCGGCTGCTTTATTTCAGCATAAAGCTTTTCGGTGATCTGGTACGAGTCGATGATCCATTCACTTACGGGTTGCTGTTTCCAGGTATTCAATTGTGCCTTCGATGGATAGTTGATGGCTTTCACATATTCCGTATAGCTTAGCTGCTGGTAATCGATCAATTGAGAGTCCCATACGCGGTGAAGGTTGCTGGGGGTGTTGAACCACAGCACTTCTATATCATTGCCGCCCCTGTCCTCCGGCCTGGCCGTGTGCATGGGCTGGCTCAGGTCGCCTGTAATATGTATCAGCAAGCGGAGATAGAACAATTGCTTCCCCCGGTCAAGATCCTTTCTTTTCAATTCCTTCACCAGAAAGTTAACCCTTGTATAGGCATCTACACCAGTGTCGTTCCTCAGATAATCCTTCACTTGCTGGCGGGTAAGCCCGGGCTTTAGATTGATATAATGCCAGGGGTCGAGGTATCTGAAACTGGTATCCGATTTAATGAAGTCTGCCCAGTTGCTTGACATAGCGATGGTTTCGTTGCCAAGGATAGCCGCTATCTCTTTTTTTGCCTGGGGAGACAGATACAACGAAGCGATCTCTCCCACAATCCTGTGGCCCAGTATTCCCCATGCCATAGCATTCACCGGCAGATAAAACAGGCCGAGCATACAAACGGCCTTCTTCAATAAACGTAACGGACCAAAAGCGGATGACGTCATGGTATTAAAATTAAATGATTGTGTGTATAGTTCCCTGTTCCACCCCTGCCGGTATGCACCGGCCCTTATAAAGGGTCAAGTATAAAATTCGGATAAATTGAGTAAGCAGGAATCTTTATTTTCCGATTAAGAACTACTTTTGCGCCGCAGATAATAAAGAAAGATTCATTAAAAGGATATATTTATGGATTGGTACGAAGATGAAGTGAAACGGGTGGAGGAGGAAAAGCGTAAGTTGTCTTATACCCCCAGAGTGGTTTTTTACGGCAGTTCTTCCATTAATTTATGGCCGGAGATCTATGTAAATTTCAGGGCCTTCGATCCTGTAAACCTGGGTTTCGGGGGGTCTACCCTCGAATCCTGCGTATGGTACTTCGAGCGCATACTAACCGGGCTGGAGCCGGAGCACATATTGTGCTACGCGGGAGATAACGACCTGGGCGACGGGAAAACGGCGGAGGAAGTGATTCTATACTTTCAGCAACTGATGGATCTTCTTAAGAAGCACTTCCCCGCCGCAATGTTCTCGTTCATTTCCATAAAACCCAGTACGGCCCGCTGGCACCTGATCGACAAGATTAAAAAGGTGAACCAGCATGCAGAAGAGACATTGAAGAAAGCAGGAAATAATTACTATTACGTAGATATTTTCGACAGAATGCTGGGTAAAGATGGGAAACCTGTTGTTGATCTTTTACAACAGGACGGGCTACATCTGAGTGCGAGAGGATATGCTTTGTGGCAGGAAATATTATTAACCCATCTGCATGAAACGAGAGTATCATAAATTTCCAAGTGAAGCCCTGGGAAAAGATATGGAGCTGCTGGTGTTTGGCCACGCGGGAGAAGCCATCATTTTCTTCCCGACGCGTACGGCCAGGTTTTATGATTATGAAGACTGGCGGATCATAGAAGCCCTCGCTCCGAAAATAGACGCAGGCCTGATTCAGGTTTTCTGCGTAGACAGCGTTGATGTGGAAAGTTTTTATGCACAAGTAACTCCTGAAGAAAAGATACTGCGGCACCTGGAGTATGAGAAATACATTCTGGAAGAAGTGATTCCGCTTGTTGAAAAAACAAGCCCCGGTGCGCCTATTACTGTCGCTGGCTGCAGCCTTGGTGGATATCATGCCGTCAACATCGCTTTTAAACACCCCGGGTGCTTTAAAAAAGTAGTAGCCCTCAGTTCAAGATACGATCTTACCCTTTCTACCGATAAATTTCCCGACCTGCTGGATGGAGCGTCTAATGAAGCTATTTACTACAACATGCCCAGCATGTATATGCCGCATCTGGAAGATGAAAGCTTTCTCGAAAAGATACGCAAGCTGGATATAACCCTGGCCGTAGGACGCGAAGATCCCTTCTACGAAAACAATGTTCAATTAAGCGAAGTGCTGCACCGCAAGGGCATAAAACACCAATTCTATGTGTGGAACGAAGAAGCGCACAGGCCGCGCTTCTGGCGGTCTATGGTAAAATGGTACCTGTAAACAGCCACTGCATCCATGCAATCATATTCCTCGCTATTGGCGGGCAGTTAACTACCTTTACCCCATGTTGCAGTTACCACCTACCATAAGGGCACCGCGCCCCGAGGAAATGCCGGAAAGGCAGGACATAGAACAGCTTCTTGCCAAACGCAAGACGGCGAAAATAGCAGAAGGGTTCCGCCTGGAACTTAACAAGACCCCACAATTACCCTTTGTGTTCTTTGCAGAAATCAATATCGATAACCCCAGGCTCTGGAGCCTGTTCCTGGCACTTGCAGCCACTTTCCCAGAATCAGTGAACGTGCAGTATAGTCTCTATGAGGAAGAACTGTTTATAAGTGATCTCTTCCCCAAAGAACAGGTAGTTGAAGAACTCGCTACCCTTCAGCAGGAGCTTACCCAGGATGGTACCCTGGTATTCGGCTTACTTACACACACAAAGCAGGCACTGGTGGAACTTCAGGTAACGGAGTCGAAGTACATTAAATTCTGGGGTATCGATCAACCGGGTTTTCTCTCCTGTATGGCTTCGTTCCAATTGAAGGAGATCACCGGTCTTGAATTCATTGATGAATACCCCAAGGTGGTAGAACCGTTGAAACGGTTTATACCCTCCTCCCGCCCACCTGAAGACGTGATATGGAAACTGGATAGAACATTCCGTCCCTCCTGACCATCTTGCCCGTGTATACAGGCTGTAAAATTGATTAGATTTGCCATGGAAAAGACTAAACAATTTCCGCATTCAAGTATATGAACCTCGATCTAACGCATAGAGTAGCCCTGGTAGGCGGAGCATCGCAGGGCATTGGCGCCGCGGTGGCAAAAGAACTGGCTTTGCTGGGTGCAAGCGTTGTACTGATGGCGCGCAATGAGGAGAAATTGCAGGGAGTACTGGCTTCCCTAGACAGCTACAGGCAGCAGCAGCACGATTACCTGGTGGCGGATACTACCAAACCGGAGGAACTCCGGTTGCTCGTGGAGAAATACCTGTCTACCGGAAAGACCATCCATATTCTCGTTAATAATACCGGAGGACCTTCTTCAGGCCCCATGGCCGATACCACACCCGAAGATCTGGAGACGGCTTTCCGTTCGCAACTTATAACAGGCCAGGTGCTGGTGCAGGCCCTGCTACCAGGCATGAAGGCGGCAGGCTTTGGGCGGATCGTGAATATCGCTTCTACCTCCGTTAAGGAGCCGATAACAGGCCTGGGCATTTCCAATACGGTAAGAGCAGCGGTAGCCAACTGGGGCAAAACGCTGGCCCTGGAACTGGGGATGCTGGGTATTACTGTTAACAATGTGCTGCCGGGCTATACCAAAACCGACCGGCTGAATTATCTGTTCAGCAAGCAGGCCGCGGCGGCTAATGTATCGCAGGAACTGATCGAGCAGAAGAATGCGGAACAGATCCCTGCCAGGCGTCTCGGCCAGCCGGAAGAACTAGCTGCGGCCGTCGCTTTTCTATGTTCCCCGGCTGCTTCTTATATCAACGGTATCAACCTTCCTGTAGATGGGGGAAGACTGGCTAGTTTGTAGAAAGCATGGCAAAGGTCATTGCATTTCGTTGATGAATGCCAGCGCCCTTCTTTCTGACCAGTAAAACTTGTTATTGATATCCATAAAGCCCACATGGCCCCCGTGCAGTGGGGTCTCGAGGAAGAAGTGTTCACTGTTTCTCGCTTCTTCATATGGGAAACACTTCTTGCCTAAAAAAGGATCGTCCAGGGCGTTGATCAGCAGCGTAGGCACTTTTATTCTAGAAAGAAACTGCAGGGAGCTGGACTTCTCCCAGTAGTCTTCGGCACTCTTGAACCCATTGATAGGAGCCGTATAGAGCTCATCGAACTGTTTAAAGTTCTTCACCAGCTTATAATTATCCAGGTTGATCCTTTCGGGGAAAAGATCTTTTTTAATCAGCAGTTTCTGTTCCAGTTCCTTGATGAAGCGCTTCATGTACATGATATTGTGCTTCTTGCCCATTTCCGTAGCACCCTCTTTCAGGTCGCAAGGCACAGACAGTGCTACTGCCGATTTTATAATACCATGAGCGGCCTGGCTCTGCTCGCCGAGATACTTCAGCAGGATATTTCCTCCCATGGAGAATCCTACGATATGAATGCTGTTATACTTATTCAGAGAATGAATGTATTTTACAACGAATCCCAGGTCGTCCGTTTCTCCGCTGTGGTAATAACGCAGTTCTTTATTCGGCTCCCCGCTGCAGCCGCGAAAGTTAACCGATACGGTGTCGTAACTGCCATGATTGAAAACGTTTACCATCCCCGTAACCGAATTGCTGTTCGAGCTTCCCTCGAGGCCATGAAGCAGTATGACAATCCTTTTATGCCCTTTGCTGCTGAAATCCAGGTCGATGAAATCATGGTCGGGTGTCTCCACCCGGGTGCGCGCATACGTAATCGATTTAATATTCCGGAACAGGCTTGGATAGATGGTAAGGAAATGTCTGTTTCTAATAAAAACGGGTGGCTTGTAATCGGAACTCTTTATTAAAGGCATGAGTTATTTAAGATTAGATTTTATATCTGGCAGAAACCAGGTCAGCACTCCTATCAAGGGAAGAAAAGCACAGATTCTAAACACATACCCGATACTGGTATGATCCGCAAGATTCCCCAGCAAGGCCGATCCCAGCCCTGCCATACCAAATGCAAAGCCGAAGAACAGTCCAGCTATCAGCCCTACCTTACCGGGAATCAATTCCTGCGCATACACGAGTATGGCAGAAAAGGCGGAAGCAAGGATCATACCTATCGGCACGATCAGTATCCCCGTCCAGAATAAATTAGCATGCGGCAATAAGAGGGAAAACGGGGCTACACCCAAAATAGATAACCAGATCACGTATTTACGACCAAAGCGGTCGCCTATGGGGCCACCCAGCAATGTACCCGCTGCTACAGCCGCCAGAAAGATAAAAAGGTAAAGCTGCGAGCTCTGGATAGACAGATTGAATTTACCGATCAGGTAAAAAGTAAAATAACTTGTCATGCACGCCATATAAAAGAACTTGGAGAATATAAGCAGTATAAGAATGGAGATGGAGAAGATCACTTTATTGCGTGAAAAGGGAAGCTGCAGAGACTCCCTGCCAGACGGGTGGTTTCTGGCTCCCGCTTTCAGGCGTTCATAGTACCAGAGCCCTAAGCGGCGCAGGATAAAGATGGCCAGCAATGCTAGAAAAGAAAACCAGATGATGCTGAACTGCCCGTAAGGTACAATGATAAGGGCCGCAAGCAGGGGGCCAAGCGCACTGCCAGCATTGCCCCCTAACTGAAATATGGATTGCGCCAGCCCCCGCCTTCTCCCCGAAGCGTTGTGCGCCATACGGGATGCTTCGGGATGAAAGATAGAAGAACCGATGCCTACCAGGGCTACTGACAGCAGTAGTACCGCGAAGTTGGGCGCCATCGATAATACGATCAATCCACATAGCGTGAAACCCATGCCGATAGCCAGTGAGTAGGGCTGGGGCTTTTTGTCGGTATAAAGCCCTATAAAAGGCTGCAGCAAAGAGGCGGCTAGTTGAAAAGTGAGCGTGATAAGCCCTATCTGCCCGAAACTAAGCTGGAAGCCCTCTTTAACGATTGGGTATATGGCGGGTATAAGTGATTGAATAATATCATTTAGCAGGTGCGAGAAACTGATGGCAAACAGAATAGGGAAAACTGTTTTTCCCGCCTGATCCTCTACCGTAATCATTTCCTTGCTGGTGGTCTGGCTTTGCATGATTTTTTACTTATCGTTGATGTATCATGGCCGCATCGAGGGCACAAAGTTATCCTGATATGGTATGAATGCCAACTTTAAATCCTTGTGAGGTTTCCCGTTTTATAGTTAAATACCGTTATTTTGCTGCAGGAAGCAGTGGCTTCATTTCCGTTAAAACTTTAAAGAACCGGTATGCCTTATACAGCTCATTCTTCGCGTTATCAGCAAATGGAGTACCGCCGTTGCGGCAATAGTGGATTGAAACTGCCGGCCATCTCGCTGGGGCTATGGCATAATTTCGGAGATGTGGATGTACTGGAAAACTCCCGCGCCATCCTACGACTCGCCTTCGACAGTGGCATCACGCACTTCGACCTGGCAAACAACTATGGCCCGCCCCCCGGCTCCGCGGAGGAGAATTTTGGACGGATACTTAAAGAAGATTTTTCTTCTTACAGGGATGAGCTGATCATTTCCAGCAAAGCTGGCTACCTGATGTGGCCAGGCCCCTATGGCGAATGGGGCTCCCGCAAATACCTTGTATCCAGCCTCGACCAGAGCCTGAAAAGAATGAAACTGGATTATGTAGATATCTTTTACAGTCATCGCCCAGACCCTGATACCCCGCTTGAAGAAACCATGGGCGCGCTCGATCATATCGTTCGCCAGGGTAAAGCGCTCTACGTCGGTATCTCCAATTATAAAACAGAAGAGGCAACTAAAGCGCTTGAAATACTCCGTTCACTCGGCACGCCTTGCATTATTCATCAGCCTAAATACTCTATGTTCGAGCGTTGGGTGGAAGATAGCCTGCTCGACCTGCTGAACAAGGAGGGGATAGGATGCATTCCTTTCTCTCCATTGGCCCAGGGCCTGCTTACGGATAAATATCTTAAAGGCATTCCTTCTGATTCAAGAGCCGCCAAGCCGCATGGGTTTCTGCAGCAAAGCCAGATTACGGAGGGAACACTGGATCAGATTAGAAAACTCAATGAGATAGCGATCCGGCGCGGACAGAAACTAGCCCATCTCGCGCTTGCCTGGCTGCTGAAAGACGTAAGGGTTACTTCCGTTCTGGTAGGGGCCAGCAAGCCGGAGCAACTGGCGGACTCGTTGAAATGCCTGGAGAACACGGCATTCAGCGCGGAAGAACTTACGGAGATCGAGAATATACTTAAAGCAGGTAGCAGTTAAAATAGCTTCAGTTGCCCGGAGGCATCTTCCTTTTCCTGCTTCACCGGCACTTCCCCGAAATTGGAAACGGTGATGCCGAGAAGACGAATCTTTTTGTCTTCAGTGCCGGTAGCAACAAGTAGTTGTTTGGCAGTTTCCGTGATCATTACAATGTCTGTTACAGTGGCGGGGAACGACTGACTCCGCGTGCGTAGTTTGAAATCGTGGTATTTGATCTTTACTGTAACCGTTCTTCCATACATATTGTGGCGTTGCAGGCGGTCGAATAAAATAAGGGCTATGCGCTCCAGGGCAGCGAACATTTCTTCGGGTTCAGTAAGGTCGTATGCAAAAGTATCTTCGGCGCCGATCGATTTCGTTTCACGGTGGGGCTGTACTTCACGGTTGTCGATACCGCGCACGATATTGAAGAAAAACCGGCCTGCCTTGCCGAAATGCCGGGTGAGTTCATCCTGGGAAAGCTTCTTAAGATCTGCTCCTGTATGCAGGCCCATCTTTCTCATTTTGTCGGCAGTAACACGGCCCACGCCAAAAAACTTCTCTACCGGAAGCTCCTGCATGAATTGCTCGATACGGGAGGGGCCAATGAAAGTAAGCCCGTCGGGTTTATCGATATCCGAAGCGATCTTGGCAACGAACTTGTTCACGGAAATGCCCGCTGATGCCGTTAGATTCAATTCATCTTTTATAGCCTGTTTGATCTGCCTGGCTATATCGATAGCCGAGCCGATCTGCAGCTTGTCTTCAGTTACATCCAGAAAAGCTTCATCCAGCGATAGTGGCTCTATAAGATCGGTATAGCGATGGAAAATAGCCCTTATCTTCTGAGATGCTTCCTTGTATGCATCGAATCGAGGTCGTATAAATAATACATGCGGACAAAGCTGTAAGGCTTTCTTAGAGGGCATGGCTGATTTTATTCCGAATTTGCGCGCCTCATAGCTTGCCGTGGCCACTACACCACCGCGTCCTTCCGGTGATCCACCAACTACTATTGGCTTTCCACGGTACTCCGGGTTGTCTCTCTGCTCGATGGAAGCATAGAAAGCATCCATATCTATATGAATGATCTTACGCGGATATTTATGGGGATTGCTTTCCATGTGGTGAATGCGCCTGCTGCAAATATACGAAGGCCTTTTGCCGTAACGCCACTATAATGATTCCCATATCTTTGCCTTATGATAACAATCAGAAGAGCAGTAAAAGAAGACTGTCCGAGCCTGCTCGAACTGGTGCGGGAACTGGCGACCTATGAAAAGATGCCGGAAGAAGTAACAGTGAGTCTCGCTCATTTTGAAGAAAGTGGCTTTGGGGAGAAGCCTGTGTATTGGGCTTTTGTAGCAGAGGCCAGCGATACAGTGATCGGCTTTGCTCTGTATTATATCCGCTTCAGCACCTGGAAAGGCCAGCGTCTTTACCTGGAAGATTTACTGGTAACAGAAGCATGGCGGGGCAAAGGCATTGGTAAGCTTCTGTTTGACCGGCTGATAGTAGAAGCAAAAGAGAAGAAATTCAGCGGGATGGTATGGCAGGTGCTCGACTGGAATACCCCAGCTATTCAATTCTATGAAAAGTATAAAGCTTCCTTCGAACCACAATGGGTCAATTGCAGCATTACTACGGTATAGCGTAAGCCAAGACCGCGATGCCACTCCAACCAATTTATTGTATATATTTAGGAAACTTTAGAGGGGCGTTATATTATGACTATCCATACCATTACCCGTATCTGTTTATTCACCGTTAGCATTTCAATCATTGCCTGTTCCTGCGCTTTTACCGGGCGCTCATCCAGCAAGTTTCTTGCGAAAGCCAGGAACAGCCCATACGATCTGATAGTGGTGCCGGGGGTTCCCCTGGAAAAAGGCAAATGGAGCCGGGCCATGAAGGCGAGGGTGTACTGGTCTAAGTACCTGTACGATCAGGGAATCGCCAAAAACATCATGTACTCCGGTTCTGCCGTTTATACACCGTGCTACGAAGCAAAGGTAATGGCCCTTTATGCAGAGGCGATCGGTGTTCCTAAAGAACATATTTTTATAGAGACGAAGGCCGAGCACAGTACCGAGAATATCTACTACTCCTATAAAAAAGCCAGGAAGCTCGGATTCGGGCGCATCGCCCTTGCTACAGACCCCTTTCAAGCGAAATTGCTACGTGGTTTTATATGGAAGAAAGTAAGCCATGATGTGGATGTGATTCCGATTGTGTATGATACACTAAAAGCCATGGAGCCTGATATGAAGGATCCGGTGATTGACTCCCAACAGGCTTTTGTGGAAAACTTTATTCCCCTCACCGAGAGAGAAAGCTGGTGGAAACGGTTTCGGGGAACACGTGGTTTAAATCTTAACCCAGCCATATACGACGATATGATTCAGGCAGAAGCCGTAAAATAGCAAGCCTGCACCTGTGTAATTATTGCCCCGCCGCGCACTATTCATGTTCCTTCTTATGCTTCTGCTACATGGGTGTGCGTTTTGCATTTCCATATGGTATTAAATACAATCACACGAATATGGAAAATGTAATAGATGCAAAGAAGAACGCGGAATGGAAGGCCTGGACGGATAGTGCAGAAAAGAAACTGCATGTGCATGGTGAACTCTATGTAGCGGATAAGGACCTGGTATATGAACTTGGAAAAAAAGACCAGGGATACATGGAAGATGAATTAATGCTGGAGATCACCCCGAAACTTGCGCCGGGTTCTGACAAGATAAGCATTCAATATGATGAAGATCTTAATGACAATAGTAAGTACACTAAAGTTACTATTTCATCCGGCCCGGAGGATGTAGCATCAGTATCTGTCGATACCAGGTAATCAGCAGTGGCCTAAAGCGTAGTAAATGATGATAAAAACGATGATCGTGCTGAGGCATCCGCCTCCTAGTTTCTTTGCTCCGAAACCTGCAATAAGAGCTCTTAGCCAATTGGGCATGTTGCTGTTTTTTACTGAGTTGAAAATAATGATTAAGCTTTTCCTCCACCTCTGATTACGCTTACCATCTGCAAGATGACTGCAAGTGCTATCAATCCGAACCCCAGGAAGAATCCTGCACTGAGATGCTCGTTCTCCCGGTATATCAGGAAAGCGAATATTATGCCATACACCGGTTCCATATTGATGGTGAGATTCTGGGTAAAGGCAGACAGCTTCTTTAAGGATTGAAGCGCCAGGTTTATGGCGATGATGGTACAAAACCAGCTCATCACTAAAAGTAAAAGCCAGTCTTTGCCGGAAGGCAGAAGATGAACATAGGTTTCCTCCGCATGAAAATGCAGGTATAAAGGCATCAGGAGGGTGAGTACAGTGAACCCGCCACTTAACTGATAAAGCATGATAGTTTCGGAAGGAACGGATGCTACCTGCCGCTCGCTCAGGATGGTATAGACACACGCAAGTAAGGAGGCTACGAGCCCTAGCATGATGCCGGTTTTATAATGGGGGTCGAAATGAAAAATAAGATAAATACCTGCGATGCCTATAAGCCCCAGCAGCACTTCTCTCCAGGCTATTTTGCTGTTATTGAACAAAGGTGCAAGCAATGCCGTGAACAAACCGGAAGCTGAAAGGCAGATCAGCGCTATGGAAACATTGCTGGCTTTAATACTGCCATAAAAGAAACACCAGTGGATGGCCAGCACTGTTCCAATACCTGCTAGCGTCCATCCCGTCTTCCTTGGCACTCCCTGTAATTTGCCGCCCCACCATTGCAAGGCTAAAAGTGAAACCACGGTAATCAGCATCCGGTACCATACCAGTAGTCCTTCGTTCAGCGAAATGGCTTTTCCCAGCACGCCCGTAAAGCCCCATAGAAAAACGGCCGCATGCAGCTTGATAAGGGCTTGTTTCATCCCGCAAAAGTATTGTAATCCTCACGTGCTTCCAACGGTTGCTACTATTTATCGGCAATCTTATTCACCGGTTGAAAAACGTGCGCATACTTCCCATAAATTACACGGGTAAAGAAGTAGTGCACAGATTTTGTTAGTAAAAGCAATACAAAAACAATCAGCTTATTGATAGTAACCGGAATAATGTGATAATTTCAGGATAAGCAGTGATAAAGAAAGGCGTGCGCTGAAAGGGACAGTGATAGTGATACGGTAACCAGGCCTCTTTTAATGCTATTTAGAAGCGGGAGCTTTCATCATTCATAAAACTCCTCCAGCGAGGCGAA
>JACMJX010000222.1 GCA_014380425.1 Chitinophagaceae bacterium
TTTCTTCGGTAAAACAGACCCTCCCTTCCTCCCGATAACAATACCGTTGAGGGAGTAATGGGTGTCTGGTAAGTGCCCTGCCTTCCCTTTCCAGCTTACTACCAGGAGAAGCCAGGAAAGAGCCGTGGAGGCGCCTATATAGGCGTAGTAAACGTGGAGTAAGGGCGGACTTTACGCGGACTTAGGGTGGAGTAGCGAATTTTGGCCGGTACGGCTGGAATTGTTCTCCTTTACCGTTGTTTTCCGGTATCTGAGGGTACAGGGAGGAATGAAGGATAATACTTTTAGAGGCGGAATATACGTGGACTTTACGCGGACTAAACGTGGACTTAGGGTGGAGTAGCGAATTTTGCCACTTGGCATAGAATAAGAGCTCCTTATTCATGACCTGGGACGGGTTGTTCCAGTACTTTTTCCATCTGCATGCTGCGGGAGCCTTTTATGAGAATGGTGGTATCGGTGAAATTTTGCTGCCGGAACCATTCCCCGGCGAGTATGGCAGTTTCGAATGAAAGATAGGGATGTGGTATTTTCATAAAGTCGCCGCCCACCAGTACTACGGCGGTCCAGGAGTGCTGGCTTAAAAGGTTGATAATTGCCTGATGTTCATCCAGGCTGTCTTCACCCAGTTCTGCCATGGCACCCAGCAGAACCAATTTAGATAGTGCTGTTAATGCCGCTATGTTTTCGATTGCCAGGCGCATGCTGCTGGGATTGGCATTGTAGGCGTCGAGAATGATCCTGTTAGATCCGGATACAATAAGCTGTGACCTGCTATTGGAGGGTGCATAGGATTCAATGGCAGCCTGAATGGCCGTGCCTTCTATATTAAAATGCCGGCCTACTGTTACGGCAACCAGTATATTGGGAAGATTGTATTCGCCTACGAGTTGCGATTTCATCTGGGTAAGGCCTGGAACATTTGCAACGGATACTTCGAGATAGGGTTCGCTTTGTTTTACCAGTCCTGTTATGGAGGCATCGTGAGATCCATAAGTAATGATTTCAGGGATGCCTTTGCTCATTTCCCGGAGGTATTCATAGTCCCACATCACGAAAGCAGCGCCTTGGGTTTGCCTGATAAAATCATAGAGTTCTCCCTTTCCTTTTCGAACGCCTTCTACTCCGCCAAAGCCTTCCAGGTGTGCTTTTCCGCAGTTGGTGATTATACCGTGCGTGGGTAGCGTGTACTCGCAATAACCGGCTATTTCCCGCTGGTGATTGGCGCCCATTTCGATGACTGCCATTTCTGCATCTGGCTTTACCCGCAGGATGGTAAGGGGGATGCCTATATGATTATTGAGGTTGCCTTCCGTGGTATAAGTTCTGTACTTTGTGGAAAGCACCGCAGATACCAGTTCCTTGGTGGTTGTTTTGCCGTTGCTTCCTGTGATGGCGATGAAAGGGATAGTGAATTGAAGACGGTGGTGTTTAGCCAGTTGCTGAAGGGCTTCAAGAACGTTATCCACCAGTATCGTTTTACCAGAAATATGAAAGGAGGGATCATCTATTACCGCTCCTGCTGCACCCTGCTCGAGAGCCTGCGTAGCAAATGAATTCGCGTTGAAATTGGGGCCCTTTAAGGCAAAAAAGAGATCGCCTTCCTTCAGTTTGCGGGTGTCGGTCTGTACAGAAGGGTGCTCGAGGTACACCTGATAAAGATCTTCAATATTCATCTTTCAAAAATAAGGAGAATCGACTGCGCAAAAAAAAGCCATCCCGTTTTAAGAGATGGCTTTTGTAAAGGCTAGTATAGAAGTTATTTTTTACGGGAATTCTGTCTTCTTTTTTTGTAGTTGATACCGGTTTTTCTGCCGTTACCTTCAGGGCTGCCGAGGCGATCCATGGCACAACGGAAACCGACCGTGCTGCTACCCTGTGTTTCTTCCATAAAGCGGCGTGTGCCTGGTCCGAGCCAATAAGCTCTGTCGTTCCAGCTTCCGCCTTTAATAACCCTGGTGCTATCACTTACCAGTGTAGTGATGCCATATCCATAATGGATACCAGCGATGCTGGAATCACCATCTTTATAGTCAACAAGATTGGGCTTCTGATAGTTTCTGCGATTCTTTGTTTCTTCTATCGTTACCTCTCTCATTTTGATTTTGCCCAGGCTGTCTCTTTCCGCTTTGCCGGTGCTCATGTCCACTGATGTAAACTTATTACCTCTGTATGGAGCAACATCGTCCACGTCCACGGTAGAAAGTGCGCGATAAACGTCCTGCGTCCATTCGTTCACATTACCAGACATATTGTATAGTCCGAATCCGTTCGGGAAGAAAGAGTTGGTAGGTGCTGTATAAACTGCACGGTCGTTAAGTCCGCCGGCAACACCCATATTATCACCCGATCCGCGTTTGAAGTTAGCGAGGAATGTACCTTGCCAGCTACCGCGGCGGGAGTCGCGCAAACCGTTTACGTTCTGGCTCCAGGCGTATACCTGCTTGTTGGTAACAAGCTCTTCACCACGCTGGCTCTCTTTTCTGCTAGGCTGAGGGTTTTGATTTACATAACCCAGTGCGGCATATTCCCACTCCGCTTCTGTTGGAAGGCGGTAGTTGGGGAAAAGGATACCATCTTCAAAAGTAACCTGCGTTCTTGGAGTTCCGTTAGGATTCTTCAACGGGTTCTTTTTGGAGCGGGCGGCTTTACCAGGAGTTGTCTGGAACTCACCCATCAGGTAAGATTTCGTTTCGAAGTGCTCAGCACCCAGTCCTGAAATATTCTTTAATGATTTATCGTTGGCGAGGCCTTTTTGAATCAGGGCCAGCTCATTTACGCGGTCGGTTCTCCATACGCAGAAGTCATTTGCCTGCCTCCAGGAAACGCCTACTACAGGATAGTAGTTGTAGCCAGGGTGGCGGAAATAGTATTCTACCATGGGTTCATTGTAGGCCAGTTCACTTCTCCATACCAGGGTATCGGGAAGAGCGGCATTGCGAACAGGAATGTATTCATCGCCATCGAACACCGTATTCAGCCAGTAGAGGTATTCACGGTAGTGAACGTTCGCTACTTCGGACTGATCGATATAGAACGAGTTGACAGTTACACGGCGAGGGATATTATTCCACTCACCCATCACGTCTTCTTCAGTTGCACCCATTGTAAAGGTACCACCCTGAACAAACACCAGTCCGGGACCAGTATGTTGCTCTTTTTCGCGAGATACCTGGTAACCACCTTGATTTTTATCATTGTAGTTCCATCCGGTAACATCGGATTTAGCTGTTTTTTTGCCACAAGAGGCAGCCATTACAGCGAAGGACGTTAGGATTGTCAGATTTTTCCAGTTCATTTTATATGCCATTGAGAGCCGGTTTTAAGAATAAAATAACGCGATGATGAATCAAATATTGTTCTAAATCGATTAAAAGGGTTGCTTCAGAACTTGAAAGATAGGATGCTACGCCTCATTTTCCAAAAATTGGACAATAAATAGCTACCTAAGCCGTTCATGTCATTCATAATTTACTATTTTCGCGCCCCGTCCGGAACTTAAAGCAAATATCAACTAATGAAACAGTTAACGTTAAGATTGGCCGTCATATTATTTTTGTTTAGCAGCTTCAGTAATCTTTATGCGCAGGGGGATCGAATAAATGTGGTAACAAGCGCGGTACCTTTTTTACGGATTTCTCCGGATGCGAGGGCGGGGGGAATGGGGGAAGTGGGAATAGCCACACTTCCAGACGCTAATGCTCCATTCTGGAACCTGGCAAAAACATCTTTCAATACCAGCCCCGGAGGTGTTTCACTTACCTATACTCCCTGGCTTAAGAGACTTGGCTTAACGGACGTGTTTCTTGCAACTGTAGCCGGATATTATAAGCTGGACGATCGGCAGGCGATTGCGGGATCTTTCAGATACTTCAGCCTGGGAGATATTCAATTCACGAATAATAATGGTGATCAGATAGGTCAAACCAGCCCTAGAGAGTTTTCTCTTGATGCCGGTTACACCCTTAAGCTATCCGAAAAGATTGGTCTTGGTATCGCATTGCGGTATATCAATTCCAGCCTTGCAAAGAATGCTGTCGATAATTCAGGGAATACCTATAAAGCCGGTACAGCGGTAGCCGGTGATATCAGCTTTTATTATTCCGGGCTTAATGAAAGCAGGCAAGGATGGAGTTTTGGTGCTACCCTTAGCAATCTGGGCTCTAAGATCGGCTATACTAATGATGCTTCCCAAAGGGATTATATTCCCGCTAACCTGGGGCTTGGAACTGCCTATACTAAGGTTTTCGACGAATCGAGCAAAATCACTTTCGGTCTTGACCTGAATAAACTGCTTGTTCCTACACCTCCTTTAGATGAGAATGGCAATATTCCGGCGGATGAACTGGAGAAATACAGAAATAAGGGTGTTGTCAGCAGCTGGTTCAGCTCATTTGGCGATGCTCCTGATGGTGGGGGCGAAGAGTTAAGGGAAGTGCAGATTTCCGCAGGTGCGGAATACTGGTATATGGATCAGTTTGCTTTGAGAGCAGGGTATTTTTATGAAGATAAAACAAAGGGTAACCGTAAATACTTCACACTGGGAGCCGGGTTAAAATACAATGTGTTTGGCCTTAATTTCTCTTATATCGTGCCTTCGGGAAATGGCATCAATCAGAATCCCCTGTCTAACACACTTCGCTTCGGCCTTGTATTTGATTTTAACGCCAGCGAAGCGGAATAGCATTTCCTCTACATAATAACAGTTTATGTGCTACAGAATTGGCTCGGGGGTCGACTTTCA
Organism: Chitinophagaceae bacterium; assembly: GCA_014380425.1. Lineage (GTDB taxonomy): Bacteria > Bacteroidota > Bacteroidia > Chitinophagales > Chitinophagaceae > JADCRZ01. The sequence goes on from JACMJX010000222.1 coordinate 4,745, forward strand.
CCAGCTTGTTCCCGGCAGGGAGCTTTGGCTTGGAGGCGTTCAGATTCCACATGACAAAGGCGCATTGGGACACAGCGATGCCGATGTGCTGTTGCACGCTATCTGCGATGCGATGCTCGGGGCACTCGCATTAGGCGATATAGGGATGCATTTTCCTGATACTTCTTCCGAATTCAAGAATATAGACAGCAAGATCTTGCTGAAAAGGACATTCGACCTGGTAAGCAGCAAGGGCTACGGGGTGGTAAACGTGGACTCCACCATAGTACTCGAGGAGCCTAAGATAAAGAAATACAATACCGCTATGCGGGAATTAATTGCCGGCGTTCTGGGAATTACAGCAGACGATGTATCGGTAAAAGCAACCACTAATGAAACCATGGGGTTTATAGGAAGGAAAGAAGGGCTTTCAGCTTATGCCACGGTACTGCTTCAAAAACAGGCCGAGGGCGGGTAATGCCACTCTTTTCCCTACATTTGCAACCATGCTGAACGTACACGTTAAGATAATCAATAAATCATCGTTTCCCTTACCCCAATATGCCACCAGCGGGGCGGCAGGTATGGATATCATGGCAAA
>JACMJX010000223.1 GCA_014380425.1 Chitinophagaceae bacterium
ATCTTCCCTTTTGTGGGAGGTATGGATAATCTTATCAGCTATTTTAAAAAACTACCTGTTGAAGGAGTCTCATTAATAAAGAAGTCTTTTGTTACGGACTATAAGATTATTGAGTAGTGTCGCATTCCCTATGGCTTTCGGTTGTTCAGGTAAATCTGAATAAATGCAGGAGGTATTATTAATTTCAAAATTTTAAGAACAATGGGAGGAATATATGCTTTTAATGGAATGTGCGGCTTTCGGGGATGGTTCAATGCCTCCAATTGTTCTTTTACCTTTTGCTGCGTTTTCTGAAAATAAAAAGAGTATCTCTTCTCCAGTATATGGTCATATTCTGCTATACGATCAATCGATCCTTCCAGTCTTTCCTTCATAGGTATTCCTGACCATACTCCTTGGCGAGAAATTCTATAAACAGACATAGGACTGTTAATTCTTCCTATCCAACCAAATTGTGCCACGGATATATTAATCATCCAATCATAACTAATGGTATTGTATGTTTCGGGAGCTATCATTTGCAAAACGGCTCTTCTGTAGCAGCCTACTGAAAAATTATCGACAAGTGAGGGGTCGAGTATCAGGTCTTTACAATCGAAAAAATTGTAATCTTCGTTACCTGCCAATGCGGGAGGGGTGAAAATGCTTAATTCGTCTTGCTGCATGTAATAAGGATGTCCGCACATACTGCAAAATGGATGTTGATCCATGAATTCTATCTGCTTTTTCACTTTAAATGGGTCGATCCAATAATCATCACCCTCAAGTACGAATATATACTCGCCCTTGCATAACAAAAACGCTTTTTCGTAGTTTCTGGTAACCCCGAGGTTTTTCTCGTTGGAATATATGTTAACCGCCGGACGGTCAATCAAAAGTTCTTTCGCTATCTGAAGAGTGGCGTCGGTCGAATGATCATCCGATACTATTATTTCACAGTCTGGCAGGTCTTTCTGAAAGAGGATGCTGTCAATCGCTTTACGAATGAACTTTTCATGATTAAAGGTGATTAGTAGGATAGTTGCTTTCATAAAAATATTCGGTGCCTGAAATTCTCGTAGGTAGTGTTTTAATCGTATAATTCTCCGATAGTCGAAATAATTTCACGAGTAATATTTTTCTGATCGTGCATTCTTTTTACCTTTTCTTGTGCAGTCTTACCCATTTGAATTCTCAGGTCTTTGTTTATTACAAGCTCATGAATTGCTATGGCCATTTTTTTAAGGTCGCCATATGTAACACATATACCACTATCTGTGCCAATAAATTCAGGACTGCCACCCGCATCCAAAAAAGAGACAGTTGGAATGCCGAAAGAAGCAGCTTCAAGTACAACTAATGGATATGGGTCTTCCCTTGCTAGTAAAAGGTGAATGTCGAAGCATGCAATATTTTGCAGGCTGTCATTTCCGTGCGGCAGTAAAATAGCGCGATTGCCGACTCTATATTTAGTAGCATCGTTCTTATGAGCGAAAGCGGATGCATGGTCGTCCCTGAACCCTTTCCAGATGAAATGAACATCGCTGTCAGGATAAAGATCGAGGTAAATTAATATCAATGGAAAAAACAGGTCGACTCCTTTTCTCCATTCATTGGTTCCGGCTACGCCTATCAGTACTGCATCCGGAGATATGTTGTGTGTCGACCGGAAAGATTTAATGAACGCCGTGTGATCTCCCTTCTGCCGGCATACTTCTGATACGGATGCGCGACTGATCGTAATTTTTTCCGGAGCAATGCCGTGGTTGTTTATGAGGTTCTGTCTGACAGCTTCCGACACGGCAAAATAAAAATCGGTACTGGCAAGGATGGTGCTGAGCGTACCTGGAGTAGTTACCGTTCTTATTGCCACTTCTAGTTCATGTACATAGCAAAGGCGCTTACCCTTGATAAAAGACAACTTGTTATATAGAACACCGTTGGCAATAGTGTTGAAAAATAGCATAGTACTGTCGCTTACCGTGGAAAGAATGTGCCGTTGCCTTAGAGTTCGAGAAAGTTTGGAATATGCTCTGCCGGATAGAGTGCTCGATGCATCGGAACTTTTATTCCATATATGGGTTTCTCCAAGAGCTTTAAACTCTTTAACCAGCGGACCATCCCTCAGAATCAGGATATGGAAAGGAGTATTGGATTGTTTAACAAATTCCTTTATAATACCCAATAATACAATAGGTGCCCCGCTATGGCTCGCTGCATGACTGACAAACAAAATCTTTTTTTTCTTGGGCCCCATCTGATAGTTCATTTAACAAGTGACATCATCGGTCGGAATAGTATGCACAATGCATCATACAGCCAGTATTGTCCCTTCTTCATGCATGGAGAACTTAGCGTCAGGATTGATCAGGCCCGCACCTAAATAGGAAGAAAGGTTATCGAGAACTACAAACTTAGTGTTTGAGCGCCAGGAATCGATTATTTTTCCGAAACTTACAAAGATAACTTCTATATCGAATTCCGCATCCTTCACCGGGAAATCGAATTTAAATGAGAACCGGTAATTATTAGGTGTTACCGAAAATGCAGTTCCATTATTGGAAAGGCTGCTGGCATTAAGAATAAACATCTCTTCGTATCTTATGACAAACCGCACTTCGCAGCCTTTCATATTTTCCTGAGCGTGGAAAGCAAAAGAAAATACACAAGTATCGCCTGTATAGCAACTATGTCTCTCATCCTTATTCTTACCTTTTAATTCCCATTCCGTAAAATATCCTGGCGCATCCAATGGCAGGTTCTTTCTTTTACCTGCATCAGTATCGACTCCACGCCTTTGATAAGCTGCCAGCACATCTTTAATTGGTCCCGTCATCTTTTGAGTTCCCTGTTCCAGGAGAACCGCTTTATTACAAAGTTGTTTTATGGCAGCTATATTATGACTTACAAAAAGTACTGTTCTTCCCTGATTGCGGGAAACATCTTCCATCTTACCCAGGCATTTCGATTGAAAATTGGCATCACCCACGGCTAGTACTTCGTCGATAATTAAAATATCTGGCTCCAGGTGTGCTCCTACGGAAAACGCTAGCCTTACAAACATTCCCGAACTATATTTCTTAACGGGCGTATCGATATAGCGTCCGATTTCAGAAAAAGCTACAATCTCGTCAAAGCGCTTTTTTATTTCTTGCTTGCGCATGCCTAGTATGGCCCCGTTGAGATAGATGTTTTCGCGCCCCGTTAACTCGGGATGGAATCCTGTACCCACTTCCAGAAGAGACGCAATGCGGCCATCTAACTTGATACTGCCGGTAGTTGGTTTTGTTATTTTGGAGAGGATCTTAAGAAGCGTAGATTTCCCCGCTCCATTGCCACCTATAACCCCAAAAATATCGCCTCTCTGAATTTCAAAACTGATGTCTTTCAGCGACCATACATAACTAGAAGTGCCCTTGGCATGGCGGTCATTCTTCTCTCCTGCGAGCATATAAGGGTCTTCCTTTTTCGTAACTTTCGACCACCATCTGTTCAGATCGTGGGAAAGGGTGCCGGTGCCAATATTACCTAGTTTGTACAGTTTCGATATGTTCTCTACTTCAATAATGTTCTGAGGCATTCTTAATTATTTTTAACTCACCTATCACGATAATTGCTAAAACACCTTGCAGGATTTTTATATCGCCCGGCAATACTACAGAATAAATATTAACTGTATATGAACATTAGGAAATTGGCTGTCTTAAAATGGGAATGTGCCCAAAAATGCCAACTATCCACAAAACTTTATGTTTTGTTCCGTTGAAACTATAATTTTGATCAACCAATGCATTGTTGTTAATGGATAAGAGCGGCAAAAGATACTACATGATTGATCACCGGATCCTTTTTGCCGCTGGCTTTCTTTTTTACCTCATTACTCCCGTTATCCTGGGCAAGATGAATGCGTTTCAGGATTATCCCGGGGTGGAGCTCTTCCAGGGCTTTTTCAGGCATATACCGGAACAGAAAATTAATGCCTATATATTGATCACTTTTTCATGGATCCCGGCATTTTACCTGGGTCATCTTGCTTTTAAACTGATAAAGCCTTTCAAAAGACGATTGCAGCTGTTTCCTTCTACGTACGAAACAAGAAGCGCCCGTTACATAGGAATGATCCTTTTCGTATTTCTCGCGCTCTTTACCTTCGTGTCGCGCGGCGCTCTATTTGGAGGGGGTGAGTATAACGTAGCCCCGAGAGGAAAGTTATCTACCCTGGTAGTTGTTTTCGATTTCTTTCTTATCTATCAGCTAACAAGTACAACAAAAGTTTCTAAAGTTCTTGTTTTTGGAACAATCATCAATTCATTGATCTTACTGGTTGCAGGCGGCCGGCTTACTGCCCTGCAAAGCTTCCTGGTCTTTCTGATCTATAAAACCTCTTTTGCACCTCGCAGATGGAAAGCGAAGCATATTGTGGCATTCATGTTTATCGGCTTCCTTGCCGGCAGTGCCATAG
>JACMJX010000224.1 GCA_014380425.1 Chitinophagaceae bacterium
CTGGCAACGCATTCGTGCAAGAAGCCAGGGAATACGTGGAGATGAACTTTAAAGATAACTATGGTACCACTATCCATCCCTTCAATGAAAATGACGGCAATGGCCTTTCTTCTAAACAGGCAATGGAGCCGCCCGGTTTTTATGCAGTCACTTTCGAAGAAGCCGAAAAGGCGCTGAATTACTTTGCAGAAGAACGTCTGGCCCTCTTTGGTGTATATGAAGATGCCATGACAGCGAAATCTCCTGTCCTTTATCATTCCATGCTTAGCCCTCTTTTGAATACCGGACTGCTGACTCCGCAGCAGGTGATAGATAAAGTGCTCGACACTGCCGCTGGTTCTGAAATACCGCTCAACTCGCTGGAGGGATTCATACGGCAGGTTACCGGTTGGCGCGAATTTATACGGATCGTGTATGAAAGAGAGGGTTCCACCCAGCGTACGGAAAACTATTGGGGATTTACGCGCAAGATACCACCGTCTTTCTGGAAGGGCAACACAGGCATACACCCGGTAGATGAAGTGATAAAGAAAGTGCTGAATAGTGGCTACACGCATCATATCGAACGCCTGATGGTAATGGGCAACTTCTTTCTTCTCTGCGAATTTGATCCCGATGACGTGTACCGCTGGTTCATGGAAATGTTCATCGATGCCTATGACTGGGTAATGGTGCCCAATGTATATGGCATGACCCAGTTTGCGGATGGGGGTATCATGACTACCAAGCCTTACATAAGCGGCAGCAACTACCTTATGAAGATGGGCGACTGGAACAAAGGACCCTGGCAGTCTATTTGGGATGGACTCTTCTGGCGCTTTATGCACGTTCACCGGGATTACTTTCTTAAGAATCCCCGATTGGGAATGCTGGTAAGAACATTCGATAAAATGGACCCAGCCAAGCGTAACCTGCACCTGAGTAACGCGGAGTCTTTTCTGGCTTCGCTGGATATGGATTAGCGATATTGCCTTTTTAAATGAACGCTTAGCAATTTATCAAATGGATGCATACGAATTAAAAGCTCTACGGGAACTGAAACAATGGCAAAAAGACATGTCTGCCAATCCTTCCTGGATCAACAGGTTGTCGAAAAGGGTACAGACCAGGATCAACAGCTATATACCGCAGAAAGTGCATGGCGCCATCACCGCCACTATCAAACAAATGGTACGGGGAGTGCTCTTTGGGGCTACCCATACCACTTTCAGGAAGCCTGCACAGCGGGATTTGGTATTTGCGGAAGCTGCAGTCAAAAATAAGATCAACATTTATAAAACGACGGCAGCTACGGAAGGCGGCATAACCGGGGCAGGGGGCTTTCTGATGGCGATGGCAGATTTTCCGCTGCTGCTGGGTATCAAGATCAAACTGCTCTTCGAGATAGCAACGGAATATGGATTCTCTGTTAGGGAGTATAAAGAACGACTCTTCATTCTGCATGTCATGCAGCTCGCGTTTTCAAGCCAGGAGAATAGAAAACTGGTGTACCGGCAGATTGCCGACTGGGACGAGAAAAGCAAACTACTTCCGGAAGATATCAAGGATTTCGACTGGCAAAGCTTTCAGCAGGAATACCGCGATTATATAGATCTTGCCAAACTGGCCCAGCTGATTCCTGGTATAGGTGCCGTTGTAGGTGTAGCAGTCAATTACCGCCTTATCAACCAGTTAGGTAAAACCGCCATGAATGCTTACAGAATGCGTTTGTATGAAACCAGGAAAATTACCTGAGCCGTCTCGCATTTACGTTAGTCAATCTCATTAGTATGTTGGTAAGGATTAATTTAGAGCATGGACAACTTTCTGGTACTGGTAATTACAGGTTTTCTGATCGGGGCTTTCGGTACAGTCATAGGCGCCGGGGGAGGATTCATCCTGGTTCCACTGCTGATTTTTACCCACCCGAACCTGCCGGCCGAAACCATTACGGCCATATCGATGGCAATAGTAGCCTTGAACGCTATTTCCGGCTCTGCTGCCTATGCCCGGGCAAAACGTATCGACTTTAAAGCCGGCTGGAAGTTTGCCCTTTTCAGTATTCCAGGATCCATAGCAGGTGTGTATGTAACGCAGTTTATTCCAAAGAATGTTTTTCAGATCGCTTTCGGAATACTATTGATTGCGATCGCCCTGTTTCTTTTATTGAACAGAAAGCAGGAAAACACTCCCGCCGAAGATGCCATTGCCGATAGCCCGGGTAAGCAGCTCCATTTGCTTACCGACAAGGACGGGCACCAGTTCCGGTATGGCTACAATAAAAAACGGGGTATAGCGATAAGCATGGTAGTTGGTTTTATATCTCCTGTACTGGGTATAGGGGGCGGAATAATACACGTGCCTGCAATGATTCGATGGCTTCATTTTCCGGTGCCGGTAGCTACGGCTACTTCTCATTTTATACTTGCCATCATGTCGCTGGTGAGTGTGCTGGTGCATATAGCCAAGGGTAGTTATGGAGAGCCTGGTATTCTCCGGATGGTGGCAGGCATAGGAGTGGGAGTGGTTCCCGGAGCTTTTATAGGCGCTTATATCTCGCATAAAATCCAGAACAGAACTATTATTGAAGTACTGGCTGTTTGCCTTGGCCTGGTAGGCATAAGGATCCTTCTACTGCATATACTATAAAGCTCCCGCCACCCCCAGCGAATACACCAACGAACTTATAAGGCTATTTTACTCCAGGGCATGCTTTGCATTCTCTTCAGCAACAAGTACGCGCTAATTGCGAATAAAAGCATAAGAATGTATTGTATCACCGGAAATTGAAGGGCTATATAATGAATGCCGATCATCACTCCTATGAGCAAAATCATAAAGAGTATTCTTATCCAGCTACCCGACTGCAGCTTTATTTCCGGAGCTTTCGAAAAGGGCAGGTTTTTATCGGTCAGCTCCCCGGTGATCAGTACACTGTTCATCAGGATAAAAAAACCAAGCACAAAATCATCGATGATCCTGATTCCCCAGATATTAAGGGCTAGCGCCAAAAATAGCAGCATCAATGGAAGATAAAATTTCACCAGAATGGCTTTCAGGCTGCCGGAAATCAGGTGCCCTGGATATTGCAGGGGAGCACTAAAGTACACCCAGGACGCTGCATAGTTCTCGTTGACACGTATTTGGCTGGTGGCTGTTATAACCAGGAAAAGAAGTATATAAATGAGCCATAAAAAGTTGTTGCTTTGAGACATGTTGGCCCATGTAGTACCCATATCCTTGCTGCTCCTGAAAACGAAAATAAAAAGGAATACGAACGGGTAAGCGAGGCTGGGATAAAACTGCAATCTGAATAGTTTGTCCCTGCCGGTTGTTTTCCAGGTGAGCTCAAAGGCGGATTGCTCGGCGCGGCTTCTACAGGTCCACTTCGAAAGAATAGCCGGCAAACTCCTGCGCCTGGTACCCGCCCGCACACGGGCCGGGGAAACGGGACCCGTAGGGTCTAGATTGACAAGAGCGAGCTTTTTTGAAAACGAGGGGGCCAGGTATTTATTCATCACCCAGAAAAGTACAAGGGGTACTATAATTGTCAGCGCGATCAGTAATAGATGTAAAGCATCATACTTACGTTCATAAACAGCTTCCAGGCTTCCGGCCATCCATACCGGAGGCGCTATATAGGACACGGGGCTTAATGAGAAATGGAGCGTCAGTTCCTTCAGGTTGATCAGTGATGGCAGAATTTGGTAGCCGATAGCAAAGAAGATCGTCATGAAGATCTGGAAATAAGATATGATATCTTTCAGCTTCTGCTCGTTGGCAAAGCGCATCACGAGCATATACAGCAGGTAGGTTAGAAAAACAGCAAGCAGTATGGCACAGAAGCTAGTGATTATACTCGCCAGCCCCGTCAGCAGCCCGTATTTGATAAAGATCGTAACAATCGGCACCAGGCCCATAAAAATCGCAAATTGCAGTATGTAAACGAATATATGCAGTATGCGCGCGGCAAACAGCGTTTTACTCGTAACGGGCCTCGGCAGGATGATCTGGTTGTCTGCCGTGTCGAGCATCACTGCCGAGAAATCGGTGATCAGCGTCATCGCCATCATAAACAGCAGGTAAGAGTGAAAAAAGATCATGGAAAGCATCAGGCTCGAAACCAGGGCGATCTGCAATGCTATAAAAATACTGAAAACGCCGTACATGATCAGGACGAAGACGAAGCGGCGGCTGGCGTCCTTCTCCTGCTTGTCGGTTACGTCGTTGGAAACGGCATGAGTCATGCTGCGCCGCAGGTCCATCAGCAGTTTGGTTTCTACAATAACAAACAGGCGTTCTGTATCTATACCCTGCCGGGATAAGGCAGGAATAAACAGCTTCAGGAATCGAATCAGGATCTGGTTCATCGGTTAGTTTTTCATGATGTCTATAAAAGTGCCGGCAAGGGCGTAGTGCTCATTGTTACCGGTAAGCTCGGTAAATACAGATTCGAGTGACCCAAGGCTGGCTTTTTCTTTCAGCTCGGTGAAAGTGCCATCTGCAATCACTTCACCCTTATTAATGATGATGATACGGTCGCTGATCTTTTCCACTACATCCATTATGTGAGAGGAATAGAAAATCGTTTTACCCGCATTTTTAAGCTGGGCAAGTAGTTCCTTTACCAGTATCACTGCATTGGCGTCGAGACCACTCAGCGGCTCGTCGAGGAAGATGATTTCAGGATTGTGGATCAGCCCTGAAATAAGCAGTACTTTTTGTTTCATCCCCTTGCTGAAACTGTTCATCCGCATACCAGCCTTGTCGGCAAGATCGAAGAGGCCGAGCAGGTCCATTGATTTTCTCTCTATCACGTCATCTCCCAGCTTGTAGAGCCTGCCTATAAAGGAAAGATATTCCAGAGGTGTAAGAACATCATATAAAGCAGCGAGCTCGGGAATATAACCGATGCGCTCTTTTATTTCCAATGCATGGGTGGCCACACTAAGGCCGAACACCTTTACTTCTCCCTCGTAATCCGGAATGATGCCGGTGATGATCTTGATCGTTGTGCTTTTGCCAGCGCCATTGGGTCCGATATACCCAACCACCTGGCCCTGGCTAAAACTGAGGTCGATCCCCTTGAGCACATACTGGTCGTTGTATTTTTTCCGGAGATCGCTGAGGGTTATGATATGATCCATAGATGAATTGATTCATGTAAAGGTGCGAAAACTAATCTAACCCTGCTTCAGTTTTACCCGTTATTATTTCCATTTTTCACCCTTTTTATTAGGGTGTTTTCACCCTTGTTTCTAGCAATTTTTCTCCGGCAAAATGGCTCCGGCCATCCTGCCTGCTTAAAGCAGGTGTTGGAGCGAAAATGAGGCAGAATTAACGTATCTTTATAGCGTTCGTAATTTATATTGCACGTATATCTGATTACCATGCGCATAAAAGATGTAATACTCCTCGTAGTTCCGGTTATCACGCTGCTTTCCGGAAGTTGTAAAAAAGACAGTTCCAACGTTCAGGAGGAAGAATGCACGCCCGTGCGGTTTGCCAGTGCACCTTTAGAAGATGCTTATATTGTAATACTTTCCGATGGCGGTACATCACCCCGGATTGCCAGGTCGGCAGGCAGGGTTATGACGGAAACCAGCACCCTGCTTTCCCGCCATCACATCCCGGAAAGGCAGCTTGACATGGTGCTTACTAATGTTGGTGCTGGTTTTATTGCGAGGCTAACCAGGGCCCAGGCAGCGGAGCTGAAGGAAGACAACCAGGTAAAGCTGGTGGAGCAGGATAGAGTCATCGCGCTGGGGGAAGGCTGCTTCACCGTTGTATCTCCTAGCCGGGCTCAATGGGGAGTGAAGCGAATCGGCGCGGGCGACGGTACAGGAAAAAGAGTCTGGATAATAGATACCGGGGTGGATATGGACCACCCAGACTTGCTGGTGGATAAAACGCTCAGCAAGTCCTTTATCACGGATGAAACTTCCGTAGAAGATAATAACGGGCATGGCACGCATGTGGCAGGTATTATAGGAGCTTTGAATAATACAACAGGTGTTCTTGGCGTGGCATCGGGAGTAAGCATCATTGCACTGAAAGCACTCGATAATACCGGGGAAGGCAATGCCAGTGGTCTTATCCGGGCACTCAACTATGTAGGGCAAAACGCGAAGGCAGGAGAAGTTGTAAATATGAGCCTCGGCACCGACACTATATCCAACGCCCTCGACAATGCCGTTAGAACGCTTGCAGAGCGGGGCATCCTGTTTGCCATCGCTGCCGGAAACGAAGGGCGAAGTGCGAATCTCTCTTCTCCTGCACGCGTCAATTCCCCGAATGTATTTACAGTGTCGGCTATCGACAGCCTTGGAAAATTTGCCAGCTTTTCCAATTTCGGCAATGATGCCGTGGATCTTGCTGCTCCGGGCGTACGCATCACCTCTACCTTTAGCGAGGGCCGCTATGCAATCCTGAACGGAACATCTATGGCGGCACCCCATGTCGCCGGCATCCTTGTTTTAAAAGGCACCAGGTTCAATACCAGCGGAACTGCTTCCAATGACCCCGATGGAATCCCAGACGGAATAGTTTCTTTTTATTGATGATACCGCTGTCATTACACAGCGGAAAGAACATAAACACATATCCCCCTGTTGTTGGAATCTCCCAATACAAGGTATCCGGGCATTATGAACGACACGGTTTGACCTCCATGATAGCGGGGCAACTAATAAGACATTAAGAAAGCTAAGCAGTTTTATTCCCTTTATGCAACACTTTCTGCTTTTCCCGTGTCAGAAACAGAAAAACAACATGAAAGCAAATTTCCTCCCCTCAACCATTCTTGTAATTATTGCAATAGCACTAGCCGGTGCCGGTTGCGAAAAAGGTGATTGCAAACAGAAACATACCATCTATGTTCCGGTTTATAAAAGCCTTTCCGAGATCAGAAAATCAATCAAAAGCGAAGGCCCGCGCAGGATGGAAGAAACGGGTAAGATCTACCTCAAAGGCAAGTACATCCTGATCAATGAACCCAATAAAGGAATTCATGTGATCGACAATTCCCAACCCAGGTTCCCCCGGAAAGTGTCGTTTATTGCAATACCCGGCAATGTAGACATGGCAGTAAAGGATAATATCTTATACGCCGACTCCTACAGCGACCTGGTAACCATAGACATCAGCAATCCGCAGCGGACCGGCTCGCCGAAATTCCTGGATGATGTATTCCCTTACTATCGTTACCAGTGGAGTAATTCAACAAACCCCGACTCCATACAGATATTGGTAGATTATACAGAGCGTGATACTATAATTTCCTGTCAGGATACTATCTCGATTGATATTGCTACACCGGATAACATGGAGAGCTTTAAAAACCTCTCATCGTCTTCCGTTTCCGTAGGAGGGTCTATGGCCAGGTACACCGTGGTGAACGATTATCTTTATACCGTCACTAATAGCAATTTAAAGGTTTTTGATATCGCCGATGCCAGTGCTCCTTCTTATAAAAGAACAATCAGTTTAGGGTGGGGTATCGAAACCCTCTATCCATTCAAGGATAAATTATTTATCGGCTCTACTACCGGCATGTTCGTTTATGATATTACAGAGCCGGGATGGCCAAAACAGCTAAGTAGGTTTTCCCATGCAAGAAGCTGCGATCCTGTTGTAGCAGACGATAATTATGCGTATGTAACGTTAAGAAGCGGCAGTTTCTGCGCCGGCACCAGCAATCAGCTGGATGTGTTGGACGTAGCCGATGTTAAAGCGCCCTTCTTGAAACAACAATACGAAATGAAGAACCCACACGGGCTGTCCAAGGATGGAGAACTCCTTTTCATCTGCGATGGAACCGACGGGTTAAAAGTATATCAAACGAAGAACGGCTACACACTCACCCTCCTCCAGCATATTAAGGGCCTCGAAACCTTCGACGTGATAACCTGGAACAACACGGCATTCGTGATCGCAAAAGATGGTTTACATCAATACGATTACAGCAACCCTGAAAACATAAAGAAGATAAGTAAGATAAGCCTGAACTAACCACCTGTTTTATTACGCGGCGCGGCATATTGATGAAGCGTATTGATGCAAATCATCAGGATGCCGCGCTTCTTTTTGCTCCTCCCTGTACGTTATTGTTTCAATGAATAACGATCACCGGATAGCATATCATTTGAAATAACTTTTCAGATGATTGGATGTATTCTGAAGAAAGAGCCGCCCGATAGGTATTTTCGTGGTACCTATTTCAACGTTGGAGTGGGTAAACGTGCTGATCTTCTTTACAGCCACAATAAAAGAACGGTGTATTCTTATAAACGCATCTTCCGGTATCTTTTCTTCCATCTCCGAAATAGAATGGTGCGCGCGGTACACTTCACTCTCCGTATGAATAAGCAGGTAGTTCTTTTGGGCTTCGAAGAACAGGATCTGGTCCAGGATTAGCTTCACCATTTTCTTATCGCATTTGATAAATATAAACGGCTTCTCTACCGAACTGCTGGGTGCGTCCAGCATATTGTTGTTCTGTACATTCTTCAGTTTAAGAAAACGATTCACCGCCTTTATAAACCGCTCGAAGGAGATAGGTTTCAGCAGGTAATCGATCGCTTCTATATTGAAGCTTTCCACCGCATATTCCGAATAAGCAGTCGTGAAAATAGCACTGGGCGCCGGGTTGAGCGATTTGATGAAGTCGATTCCTGAAATCCTCGGCAGGTTGATATCCAGGAATAACAGGTCGATCTTCTCCGTATTGATGATCTTCAACGCCTGCGTCGCATTGCTAAACTTGCCCATTAGCTGCAGGAAGTCTACGTTTGAAATATACAGCTCCAGCAATTCCGCCGCCGGCAGTTCATCTTCTATTATTATGCAATTGTACTTATTGTTTACCTGCATAGAGTTGTATTTTTAACGATACAAAAAAGCTCTCTTCGCTTTTAAGTATTTTAAGGGTATGATTATCGGGATACGACA
>JACMJX010000225.1 GCA_014380425.1 Chitinophagaceae bacterium
AAGGAGATAGTTTGCCCTAAGGTATACGTTCAAACACGAAGGATGGGTGAAGTGAGCAGGATACCCGATATTTGTGTCTTGCTAGCCCAATAGCTAAGTTTAAAGAGACAGTATGAGTAAAGTTAATTACCCCTTTCGGGTAACTGCTTAAAAGCCTCGATTGAATTGTTTGATATGGCAGTCTGTAACCTTTTTCTCAACACTGCCTAGTAAAAGGTACATTTTGCATATAAGTTTGCGGCTCCAATTTTATTGGTATGGCAAAGAAAATAATCTAACAAGAATGCACCCGAATTGGAGTATTTTTGTGTACCCTAAAGCCGGACAAGACCGACCGATTTCTCACAAAGGCAGTGATTATTTTGTACGTCTTATTTAATTTTTTGTGCCCTTATAACGGAAGAAAGCATTCAAATTTTTGTAACTGCTTATTTGGATAACGGACTTTTTTTTAGCCTAGTATTCATTTTGAAAAATAAATTAATTTATTGATTAACAGGTAGTTATTTACAAATAAGCTTTATACATTCGCCCTGAATTTCCTTGTTTCTTTCTGCTTTTATTCCTCTAACGCCCTAGCTTATGATTCCGGAAACTAAACTATTGGCTACTACCAATGCATGGCAGACTGCTTTCGGTATTTGCCACTTATGCCTGTAGCTAGCTAAATAAAGTTTAGTAATATGTTAACATACCAGGAATAAAAGCCCTTTAGGATACATGAAATCTTTTCTGTAAAAGGGAGAGGAGTAGGTAAACAGGTTTAATTTTTAAGCGTACCCAATGATTAATGTAACACAACAAGAAGAAAAAGAATATTTGGAAGAAGTCAAGGAGAAACTCGCCTTGGCTATCAAACAGGTAGATGATGCTGTAAAGCAGTTTTCAAGCGAACTCAGACAAAAAAGCCAGTATATCCATGAACACCGTTCCGGCATGGACGAAGCCGACATAGTAGCCGCCGGCCAATCCATTAACCGCATGGCCTTTACAGGTGAAGCAGCCCTTGCTAGAAAACGTAAACTGATCAAACTAGGTCAATCCCCTTACTTTGGCCGCATTGATTTCATTACCAGTGATAATGAGAGATCACCAGTATATATTGGCATTTATTCCTTTATGGACCAGAGGGAGCGTATGAACCTGATCTATGATTGGCGTGCGCCAATCTCCTCTTTATTCTACGACTTTGAGCTGGGTGAAGCATCCTATACAACCCCTTCCGGAACAATTCATGGCAACATCGCCTTAAAACGGCAATACAAGATTAGAGACGGCTACATGGAGTTTATGATCGAGAACGGGGTGAATATTCATGACGATATTCTTCAGAGAGAGCTGGCTAGGTCAACAGATGACAAGATGAAGAACATTGTAGCCACCATTCAACGTGACCAGAATGTAGTGATCCGCAATGAGGAAGCGCGCGTGATGGTCATCCAGGGAGTGGCAGGCTCTGGGAAAACATCCATTGCCTTACATCGGATTGCTTTTCTCTTATACCGTTTCAGAGACAGTATTGCTGCAAAAGACATTCTCATCATTTCTCCAAACAAAGTCTT
This sequence comes from Chitinophagaceae bacterium, assembly GCA_014380425.1. Classification (GTDB taxonomy): domain Bacteria; phylum Bacteroidota; class Bacteroidia; order Chitinophagales; family Chitinophagaceae; genus JADCRZ01. The sequence continues at coordinate 1,563 of JACMJX010000225.1, forward strand.
CGCTGATTACATCTCTAACGTGTTACCAGAGCTGGGAGAAGAGCATATTCCGGAGATGGGCATGGAAGAGCTGGCTGCTGACTTACTTGAAAACAAGTACAAGTTCCAGACCTTCTTCCAGCAGGTATCCTTATTGTTGGATGAACATGATCCAGCTTTCATCGATCGCATCCGGTTCAAGTCCTCATTTGAATTCCTTCGTAAGCTGAATCAATACTTGATTCACATTGAGAATAACTATTTCACCTATACTGATCTCCAGGTGGGTAAAATCATCGTTCCCTTCCTTTTCATTGTAGAAAAGTTTAAAGGCTACCACAGGGTTCCTATCCTAAAAAGATTTCCGCTTGTGGTAAAAGACGTCCAGGAATATGTCAGGAATAAAACAGGACAGAAACTCACTGGTCAGCAGAAAGCAAAGATTTGGGAGGCTATTCCAGCCATGTTCAGGTTCAATAATGTATTAGACCTTTACAAGGATTTTTACCACTGGACCGGTAAACCTGAATTATTGAAGATCACCCACCCTATGAACTTGGAATATGCCGATATTTTTGCCCTGATCTACTTCCACATCCGCCTGGAAGGCATCACCACCTACGATCATGTAAAGCACTTGCTGGTTGACGAGATGCAGGATTACACCCCTGTTCAATATGCCGTATTACAAAGATTATTCCTTTGCAGAAAGACCATTCTGGGGGATGTGAGCCAAACGGTTAACCCCTACAGCGCATCTTCCGCAGAAACCATTGAAGAAGTATTTCCACAAGCCGATATTGTCAAGCTCTACAGAAGTTACCGCTCTACCTTAGAGATTACTGCCTTCGCGCAGCGTATTATACCTAATCCAAATATCATCCCGATGGAAAGGCATGGTCAGGATCCTGTCATAGCACGCTTTAACAGCAACAAAGAGGAGTTGGAGGCAATCAAAGGAATGATAAAGGCCTTCAAAAGCTCAGCAAATCACTCCCTTGGAATTATCTTCAAAACACTCCGGCAAGCAGAGGATGCCTATCAGTCTCTACAAGCGACAGGCGTTCATTTGCTCACGGCTGAGTCCACCTCTTTCAAAGAAGGTGTCATCATTACCACGGCACATTTGGCGAAAGGACTTGAATTCGATGAGGTGATTGTGCCATTTGCCTCAGCAGATAATTATAAAACAGAGGTAGATAAAAGTATGCTCTATATCGCCTGCACCCGTGCCATGCACCAGCTCACGCTGACTTATTCAAGGCATATCACCTCACTCTTGTCCCCATAAAGTAATAGTTAGCTATTATAAAAGCTGCAAGTGTTTATTTAAAAAAGTTATTAGTTATTGAACACAGTGAAGTTTACTCGAAAAAGTGGATACTAAAGTAAGCAAGATTTTTGATTCAGAAGAAATTGAACTGTAGT
>JACMJX010000226.1 GCA_014380425.1 Chitinophagaceae bacterium
AATACGCTAGTCAACCATCTTTCTCCCCCGCCCTCCTCCATTATATTAGATGTTGCCTGCGGAAAGGGGCGCCATTCCAGGCTGTTGGCAGATAAGGGGTTCGACGTTACCGGGATCGATCTCTCCTTTACTAACATTAATGAAGCTCTTCCTTACGAAACGGATCATCTTCGTTTTTACCAGCATGACATGCGCCTGCCATTCAGTGTTAATTATTTCGATTACGCCTTTAACTTCTTCACCAGTTTTGGCTACTTCAATACTGAACGAGAACACTACAATGCCGTACGTACTATTGCTGGCGCATTAAAGCCGGGCGGTGTGCTGGTATTAGACTATTTCAACGTACATTACGCAGAAGATCATTTACTCCACATCTCTGAGAATACAATAGGAGAGGTTACTTTTTATCTCACAAAATGGTTCGATGAAACCCATTTCTATAAGAAAATCGTGGTAGAAGACGATAGTAAAGCCGAGCCGCTTGTTTTTACTGAAAAGGTTGCTAAATTCTCGCTGGGAGACTTCAACGATATGTTTGCTTATGAGGGTCTTCAGCTACAAGATGTATTTGGAGATTACGATTTTAGTAGCTACGACGTTAAAAAATCACCCCGTATGGTTATGATTGCAAGGAAATAAACAAGTGGTCATTACAGGCAAAGTTTCTCCGGAAACAGTATCTTCATAAAAAATCGGGTATCAATCCACTAAGCAGAAATGACGGAAATCTTAATAATCCTGGGGCTTATTTTACTGAATGGTATTTTTTCTATGGCTGAAATAGCACTGGTTTCATCCCGTAAAGCCCGGCTGGAAGCACAGGCCAACAAAGGAGACAAACGCGCCAGGGAAGCACTCGACCTTGCCAACAATCCGGACACATTTTTATCAACAGTGCAAATTGGAATAACCCTCATTGGCATTCTTACCGGTCTTTTTTCAGGAAATAACATTACACAACAGCTTGCTGCTTATTTACAGACTTTTGAAAGGGTTCAACAATACAGTAATGGCATCGCTACAACTATAGTTGTTATAGTTATTACCTATCTAACACTGGTATTGGGAGAGCTTGTTCCTAAGCGGATAGGCCTGGCCAATCCTGAGAAAGTGGCAAAAGTAATGGCGGCACCTATGAGAGTTGTAAGTATCATAACCTATCCGTTTATATGGCTGTTAAGTAAATCCTCCTATTTCATCACCCGGCTTTTTAAGTTGAAAGCCACAGATATGCAGGTAACGGAGGAAGAAATCAAGGCTATCATTAGCGAAGGCACGGAGCAAGGTACTATCGAAGAAGCGGAGCAGGAAATAATAGAACGTGTTTTTCATTTGAGTGATAGGAACATAACGTCCTTGATGACGCACAGAAGCGATATCATCTGGTTCGACATCAACGATACTGAGACGTCTATACGGGAAAAAATATTAACGGAACCTCATTCCATATACCCGATTTGCGAAGGCGATGTAGATAATATTAAGGGTGTTGTTTCTATTAAAGACATGTATATAAGTAATGATCTTATGCTCTTTAAGCATATTATGAAACCGGCCATGTTTATACCGGAAAATAATACCGCTTATAAAGTGCTGGAGAAGTTCAAGTTGGCCAAACTTCATTGTTGTTTTATAGTAGACGAGTACGGCAGTGTACAGGGTATGATAACACTGAACGACATCCTTGAAGCTATCGTAGGAGATCTTCCCCAACCCCATATGGAGGATTACGAAATCGTGCTTCGGGATGATGGTTCTTACCTTGTGGACGCTCAAATTCCTTTTTACGACTTTCTTTCAAGGTTTGAGAAGACCGAATGGATGAATGAGGGCGACCAGGAATTCAACACCCTTGCAGGTTTCATCCTTCACCAGCTGGAACGCATTCCGCATACCGGCGATAAGCTGGAATGGCAGGATTTCAAATTCGAGATTGTTGATATGGATGCGCAGCGTATTGATAAGGTACTGGTACTGATCTCGGAAGAATTGAAAAATGAGATGGAGGAAGAATAATCTTTTAAAAATCGAAAGCGGCAATTTTATCCGGATTATTAAGCCGAAGGCTTTTCCGTTTACCATTTGCCAGAACATGCATGATACCCATTTGGGAATCAAAGGATTCATAGAGGAGATCATTTACCACTTCTATCTTTTTGAAACTACTGATTCCATTGCCCTGCAGGTGGCACCATATAGCACCATTCTCTCTTTCAAACCCTATCATTTGAAACACAGCCTTACTGTCATCCGTTTTTATTTGTAAATGGGTAGTTATATAATTATTTAAAAGCCTGACTACGGCGGCAGAATCCGAAGGTCGCGTAAGATCTGCCCGGGTTTTATAGATCCTGTTTACAGTATTTTCCAGATCATCTGTAAACATCCTGCAGCTAATTTCAAGCGACTGATCCTTCGTGTTATGGGTAATTTCAGTAATGCTTACATAAAGAGGGTGGGGTGATGGGTGAAATCCTGCCAGAAATAATAAGGCGGGCATCCAAAACCACTTATATATTGATATTGCCATTGAAAAAAAGAAGTATGTTACGTTACAAATGTCTGACTAATTTCGGCAGATATCGTAAAAAATGGAGGACTTTAACCTATACTTTTCTATCGGAATTGAACATATTCTTACCTGGGAGGCGCTGGACCACCTACTTTTTATTACCGCACTCTGCCTGCAATACACCGTTAAGGAATGGAAAAAAGTAGCGTTACTGGTAACTGCCTTTACTATCGGCCACTCCATTACACTAATGCTCAGTGCGCTGAAGTATATTGCCCTTCCCGTTACCCTGATTGAATTTCTTATACCGCTCACTATTGCAGCCGCAGCCATAGTGAATTTATGGCGGCCTGCAACTAAAACACACGTGGTACGCCCTGCAGTTTATTTCTTAGCCTTGTTTTTTGGGCTTATTCATGGAATGGCATATGCTACTACAATCCTTGATCTGGAGGGATCAGAGGGGCTGGTAGGCCATGTATTTGCTTTTAATGTGGGTATTGAAATTGCGCAATTACTAGTGGTTGCGGTTGTTTTATTTATTTCATTTATCTTAGTGCATGCTATCCGGGTACCGGGGTTGATATGGGTAAAAATAGGTTCTTTAATCATTTTTCTTGTTTCTATTCAGCTATCGTTGGAGCGGTGGTAGGATGTATTATCCCAAAAAAATTAATATGAATAAATTACTGCTTTCTTTGTTGATTTGCATGGCGTTCAAAGGAATATCTCAGGACATCAGAAATAACCCGAATTCAAATCACGGAAATAAATTCGAGCAGCTGGGAACGATTATGCCTACTCCTAATGAATACCGCACCGCAAGCGGAGGGCCAGGGCCGCGTTACTGGCAGCAGCGAGCTGATTACGATATCAAATGCGAACTGGATGAGAAGAACCTAAGCCTAAAAGGAAGCGAAACAGTCACTTACACTAACAATTCATCTGATGTACTTACTTATCTCTGGCTTCAGTTGGATGAGAATGAGCATAGTAATAAGAATAATGCGAACTATCAGGGAAGCACTTATATGCCCGCCCAATACAGTGACGTGATGGTTGCTAATGATGGGGAAGCAGGAAAAGCCGATATATTTGGTGTAAACATCATGAAAGTAACTGACGCTGCCGGAGCGCCCTTGAGATATACCGTGAATAAAACAATGATGCGTTTAGAACTGCCCTTGTCGCTAAAGCCAGGTAAAGCTTTCATATTTAAGATCGATTGGAACTACCGGCTTCCTGACAGGATGAAACTGGGTGGTCGGGGTGGTTATGAGTTTTTCCCCGAGGACGGCAATCACCTCTTTACCATCACACAATGGTACCCACGCCTTTGCGTTTACAGTGATTTCCAGGGCTGGCAGAACCATCAGTTTACTGGCCGCGGAGAGTTTGCCGTTGGCTTCGGCAATTTTAAAGTTCAGATGACCGTGCCTGCCGATCATTTGGTAGGTTCAACCGGTGAATGCCTTAACTACACCCAGGTTCTTTCTGCTACCCAACTTGCACGCTATACGAAAGCGCAAACAAGTAAAGAACCGGTTGAGATAGTAACGTTAAACGAGGCCAAGGGAGCTGAGAAAGCAAAATCCACTTCCAGAAAAACATGGATTTTTAAAGCAGATAATGTTCGTGATTTCGCCTGGACCAGCAGCAGGAAGTATATCTGGGATGCTATGCCTGCCTATATAGAGGGGAAGAAAGTAATGTGCATGAGTTTTTACGCTAAAGAAGCTTACGGTCTTTACCGCAGGTTTTCCACAAAGGCAGTAGCGCACACGATAAAAACCTATTCGCATTTCTCGATTCCTTACCCATATCCCGTGGCTCAAAGCATAGAAGCGGCGAATGGTATGGAATATCCTATGATATGTTTCAACTACGGTCGCACTGATAAAGATGGTACTTATAGTGAAACTACCAAGTATGGAATGTTAGGCGTAATTATTCACGAAGTAGGGCACAATTTCTTTCCTATGATCGTAAACAGCGACGAACGGCAATGGAGCTGGATGGACGAAGGCCTCAACACCTTTGTAGAATATCTTACTGAAGAACTGTGGGATAACAAGTTTCCATCGCGGCGAGGGCCCGCATTTACTATTACGGATTACATGAAATTACCAAAGAACCAGTTGGAGCCCATCATGACTAATTCTGAAAATATAATAGGGTTCGGGCCGAATGCCTATTCAAAACCAGCTACTGGTCTTAACATTCTCCGGGAAACCATCATGGGACGCGAACTTTTTGATTATGCTTTTAAAGAATACTCTCGCAGATGGGCATTTAAACATCCTACTCCTGCTGATTTCTTCCGTACTATGGAAGATGCAAGTGCGGAGGATCTCGATTGGTTTTGGAGAGGTTGGTTTTACAGCACTGATGCATGCGATCTCTCACTCGATAGTGTAAAATACTATAGGGCTGAAACAGGTGATGTTACTAACAAACAACGGCTGGATTCAGTATTTATGAGAATGTTGGCCAGACCAGGGGGCAGCAAATTCGATGATGTTTCAAAATTACGTAACCGGCAGAACAAGAATATCAAGTTTGCTACCGATCTTGATACCACTTTGCAAGACTTTTACTGGAAGTACAATCGCGGGCTAATTGAATATAATAATACCCCTTTCTCTGATACGATTTTTGCTGAGTACAATGAGCCCGTTAATCCAACTACAAAAGTACAAATGGAGAATAATCATTTCTATGAAATTCACGTTGGTAACAAAGGCGGTCTAGTAATGCCCGTGATTGTTGAGTTTACATTCGCGGATAGCACAAAAGAAGTAGATCGTATTCCCGCTCAGATCTGGAGAAAGAATGAAAACAATATAACAAAGCTATACCGCTACAACAAAAAGGTAGTTGCGGTCAAACTCGACCCAATGAGAGAGACCGCTGATATCGATGAAACAAATAATCTTTGGGGCGAAGCGGAGATAGCTCCTACCAGATTCAAACTTTACAAACAACGTCAGACAGCTCCATCATCGAGAGGTCAATCAACAGGTGTTAACCCTATGCAAAGGTTGAAGCAATAAGGTAAGTGTGATATGTTTACATAGTGCCACCGTCTCTTACCCTTATTTTCTTTTTACCGGCATTCTTTTTTTCGAACTCCAGCACTTCTTTTGGCTTTGCCATTGTTTTCTTTTCCTTACTGGCAGCGGTGGGTGCATCTTTACCGCCTGTTTCCAGTTTACCAACAACATAGTTCTCCGTTTTCACGATCGTGCCTCTTGCAGGATCGTAAAACTTCCAGACGCCGTGTTTTACTCCTGCCCCTTCATTCTTTACAATCACTCTCCGATAGTTCTCAGGATGATCTACATCTTCTACATCTAATGTATCATATAATTTATCGGGGTTGATAGCACGCCAGCTTTCTTCCCGCATTAGTTCCCCTAATCCATTGAAGTACTGGCAAATTCCGTCTTTATTACCCCAACGATAATTTTCAACTGCTATCAGATCGCCCATTAGGCTATATCTTCTCCAGGCGCCCTCCCTCTTGCCGTCAAGATACGGCCCCTCTTCTTCATATCCGGGCTCCCCACGCATCTGTTCATAACGCATCACCCATTTGCCTTGTTTCTGGCCCTTCATATCCAGGGCATTCAACGTGTCTCCCTTAATACTAATGGTATAATCCTTTAGCTGAGCGAAGGATTCAAGGGACAGAAGTAACAGAAATAGAATGATTAATTTCATAACTGGAATTTGACGTAGTAACGAAAAAACCGTTCCAAATATTGAGATGCACTTTGCGTCACTTAAGTGAAAGAAGGTATTCGACTGCCAGTTCATAGCCTTTTAGACCGAGACCAAATATGCTTCCGGCTGACTTACCTGAAACATGACTCAATTTCCGAAATTCTTCCCTCGCGTGTACGTTTGAGATATGTACCTCTACTACGGGCGCTTTAATGGCTGCAATGGCATCTCCAATGGCAACGGAAGTATGCGTATAACCAGCAGGATTAAGTACTATTCCGTCGAATTCAAAACCTAACCGCTGAATTTCATTTATAAGTTCACCTTCTATATTGCTCTGAAAGTAATGAAAGTCAATATCGAGAAACTTTTCGCGAATGATCTGCAGGTAAGCTTCAAAGGGCATATTACCATAAATATCAGTTTCTCTTTTCCCAAGTAGGTTTAAATTTGGTCCGTTAATAATAGCAATTTTCATCATACGAATTTAGCCATGATTTTTGTTACTTGTTACTAAACTAATCAACAAAATATATCATCGGTAAACTGTAATGGCCACAGCATCAGAGAAAGCCATAGCCATGCCTTCTCTGACAATCGATTTGCATCGACGCGTGGTATGAAAGGTTGTTATTTCTTTTCTGTACGGATAAAAGCGATAAACTCATCAAACAAGTACCTGGAATCGTGAGGGCCGGGAGTGGACTCCGGATGGTATTGAACTGAAAAAGCTGATTTCCCTTTGATACGGATGCCTTCAATGGAATCATCGTTAAGATTTACATGCGTCACTTCAATGTGTTCCGCTTTCTTTACCGATGCTGGATCTATTCCAAAACCATGATTCTGAGTGGTTATTTCGCAGCGGCCTGTGATCAGATTCTTAACAGGATGGTTCAATCCTCTGTGACCATGATGCATTTTAAATGTAATAACTCCATTAGCTAGCGCAAGCAATTGGTGGCCCAGGCATATTCCGAATAGAGGCTTTTCTTCGTTTAAAATGCCCTTGACAGTTTCCACAGCATATGGCATAGCTGCTGGGTCGCCAGGTCCGTTTGAAATAAAGTATCCGTCAGGGTTGAATTGTTTCAATTCTGCAAGGCTTGTTTTTGCAGGATATATCTTTACATATGCGCCCCTCTCTACCATACAGTCGATAATATGCTTTTTTATGCCGTAATCCATTACAGCAATACGAATTTCTGCGTCGGGGTTGCCGGCTTCGTATGCATGTACAGTGCTTACTACACTCCCTAATTCCAGGCCATCCATCGAAGGAACTGCGGCAAGTTGCTTCTTAAGCTCTTCCACATCCAATAATTCGGATGATATAATGCAATTCATTGCTCCATTCTTTCGAACATGCTCCACCAGAGCCCGGGTATCGATACACTCGATTGCTACTATTTTATTTGTTTTAAGGTAGGTATCCAGTGCTCCATTAGCTGTTTTTCTGCTATAAAGTTCCTCCAGATTACGTCCGATCAAGCCGCGGATCTTTACTGTAGAAGACTCTATGTCTGTGTCTTTTACCCCATAATTACCTATATGCACATTATTCATTATCAATACTTGGCCATAGTAACTTGGATCGGTAAACACTTCTTGATAGCCGGTCATTCCCGTGTTGAAGCAAATTTCTCCAGTGGTGGTGCCAATAAATCCGAACGACTTGCCGTGATGAACGGAACCATCTGCCAGAACTAAAATTGCTGAATGTTGAGAGTTGGAGTTAGCCATATTTAAAAAGAAATTCCGCTAAGATAGCGATGATTTGCAGTATTAGTAGTTCAAAAATTTTGAATTGCAGAAGTTCATAAAAAAGCCCTGGGAATACCAGGGCTATATAAAAAAGTTGGAAAGATTTTCTTTTATTCCGCCTTAGGTTCTTGCGAAATGGGAGCGCTGGTAGTACTATCAGCGGAAGTAGCAGGAGCAATTGTTACTGCCTCGTCTACCACTGCTTTTTTGCGGCTTCCACCTGAACGACGCGTTTTCTTAGCAGGCTCAGTGGCTGTCTGAACTGCTTTGCCATATATCTCGTTAAAATCTACCAATTCAATAAGCGCTAATTCAGCATTATCACCCGCACGCATGCCTAATTTAATAATACGGGTATAACCTCCGGGGCGGCCAGCTACTTTTTCAGCCACAGTACTGAATAGTTCCGTAATAGCGTCTTTATCCTGCAAATGACTGAAAACTATACGACGTTGGTGAGTTGTATTTTCTTTCGCTTTCGTAATTAATGGTTCCACGTAAATTCTTAGTGCTTTCGCTTTTGCAAGTGTGGTAGTAATCCTTTTGTAAGTGATCAACTGTATAGCAAGATTGCTAAGTAATGCCCTTCTATGGGAAGCAGTTCTACTAAGATTGTTTACTTTGTCTCCGTGACGCATGACGTTGTGTTTTA
>JACMJX010000227.1 GCA_014380425.1 Chitinophagaceae bacterium
AGAAACAAAACGACTATAACCCTCAGAAAATAGTATCATTCCTTGGGTTCTTGTTAGGTTCTAGTAGGGATATTGTTAGGGTAAAACCCTAACGAGAGCCCTACTAGATGCCTTAGAGAGCCTATCGAGATTGATAATGAACCTGTAGTTAACTTAAATAAATGCTGGAATATTTGTCACATCGATACTATGAATAATGGAGGAAAACTATATCTTTACGCTTCCTTAAACAAAACCTTCAATAACAATGAAAAAATCTACATGGAGTCTTTTTCTCGCGCTTTCTCTTATGAGTCTTGTTTTTACCAGTTGTAAGAAAGATGACGAAGTATCAACTAAAGACAGATTAACCGGCAAATGGAACCTAATAAAAATGGAGGGGAGCGATTTTTCGAATGGTACTTCTACTCCGTATAACGAGCAGTTTGAACCCGGAAGTTATCTCCAATTTAACTCGAACAATTCCGTTATAGTCAATGCTGATGGTAGTGTTGAAGCAGGTATATGGTCAGTGAATGACAATAAGCTGACCCTCACTGATTCATCGGATATAGATGATGCGCAAACATTTGATATCAAAAAGCTTACGGGGAATGAGTTGCAGATTTACATTAAAGAAACATTTAGCGGTGGTGATTATTATGAAGAGACGCTGTTCCTGACGAAATAACTTGTAATTATTGTACGGCAAAACCTGGACTTGTTCCGGGTTTTTTTATTAGGCGCCAAAATTACTATCGTAATAACATGAAACAAATAGCCCTGGCTTTTCGAGCAATCAGATAGAAGACTGTAAATCCTGCTCAGTTATCATCATTGTCGATTTAATCAGTAGCGCTATTTCATTTTTTTCCTTATAATTAAATACGATCATGATTAAAGAATTACGAGTTGAAATCAGCCATTATCTGACTTCTTTTCGCATATTTGTACTTAAATAAGTACTTAAATGCGTGTTGTAAACTATTCGGATTTCCGCAATAATCTGGCTCAAAGCTTAAATGCAGTAAATGACGATCGCGAAATTGTTGTGGTTTCGCGTACAAAAGGAAAAAATGTAGTAATAATGGATTTGGATGAATACAATGCTATTCAGGAAACTCTTCATTTAACCAGCAATCCGGCTAACCGTAAGCGGCTGACAGAGGCGATTGAAGAAATGAATACCGGTACTTTTCAGGCACATAAACTGATTGAGGAGTAAGCATGAAACTTGTTTTTCAATCTAATGGGTGGGAAGATTATTTGTACTGGCAGCAACAGGATAAAAAGGTCCTTCAACGTGCGAATGAGCTAATTAAGGATACTATGCGTTCTTCTTTTAAGGGAATTGGTAAGCCGGAACCTTTAAAAGGAGATTTGTCTGGCTACTGGAGTAGACGAATTACTGATGAACATCGACTAATATATACAGTCCGGGATAAGCGTTTGCACATTCTACAATGCCGGTTTCATTACAATAATTCGTAATTAAAATTTGCTATTGTAATATATCTAGCAACCCATCACCCCCATCCTCTACTCCTTTTTCAAAATATAAACCCCCTGGTTCTTATCAGAAATATAAACATACCCTCTCCTGTCCACCACCACATCCTCCGTTTGCACCACCAGCTCATCCTTCGGCATTCTACCATATCGTTTGCGGGGATGTGGCGGAACGAAGTGGCCGATTTCTTTTGGGAGGTGCGGGTCGGACACATCGTACATGCGAAGGCCGGCGTTGAACCAGGTCATGTAGAAAATGTCGCCTTGCTGCTGAACGTCGGGATTGTGCAGGAGGTGATTGAAGTTGTGGGGGCCCGACCAGCCTTTTTGCTGCCGGTAGCTTTTGCCGGATGGATGAACGGGTTGTGGAAATATGGCCATGAGTTTCGGATCTTTTACATCTGTAATATCTACTATGGAAGCGTGGGCAAGTGGGCCTTCTCCATAGGATACGTCTTCCGAGTTAACGAAGGCGAATTTTTTATCGGGCACCGGTAAGGCACTGTGTACACCGAAGCGGGCATGAAAGGGTGGGCTGAAGTCGAGCCTTGCTACCTGGCGGGGATTACGGATATCGCTGATGTTAAGTATGATCATGCCTGCGGAACCATAAGGCAGGTACACCAGCGAATCGATTACGTAGGGTGGCCCATGTAGTGATACTTCGGCGTCGCTGCCGCACATGAAATCTTTTAATGGCAAGGACGCTTCTTTCTTTTTATCGCCTGGAGTATCCTGTTGCAACGCTGGCCCGGTTTCGGATTCTTTTTGTCCGGGTACCCACCACCGTGACACTTCTGTAGGTTGGGATGGATTACTGATATCGATGATTACATAAATATTGCCTTTGTAACCGGGCATGCCGGCAGCCAGGTGTACATACTTTCCGCCGTTGTAAAAGTTTCGGTGCGTACCTGTGCCCTTGGTGGTGAAATGACCTTGTCTTTTGGGCTGAAGCGGGTTGGAAATATCCCAGATATAAATGCCTTCGGCGAATGATCGGGTGGTATCGCCTCCGAAGTCGGGAAGAATTTTTTCCAGCGCAGTGATCATGGTATTGCCATGTAGTTCCATCTGGAAAGTGGCGGTGTTGGGTGGCCCTTCCATGAATCGGGCTACAGTGGGTTTGGCGGGGTTGGTTACATCGATCACGCTCCATCCGGAATGCCAGAAGTGACCGGTGAATAGATACCATTTTCCATTATACTCTTTAACCGACATCTTGAAAGCAGGCTTACCTTCAAGATCGGTATAACCAACCGGTAGAATACCTTTCGCATCATAACCGGTGGGTATCTTTTGTGTTTTACCTGCAATTCCTGTTAAAGAAAGGAGTATAAACAGGGGTATCCACCGGGCTAGCTTAATCTTTACATTTTCCATTTGTTCAACTGATTGGTTGATGCAAAGCTAAGGGGCTTTAACAAGGGAACTATAGGCTAAATACGGCTTTGTATTGGCCTATTCATGCCTGTTATATTGTTGAGCGAAGCAGCGTCAACCATGCTGCTGGCGATAAGTAAGCGGTGTTTGCTTAACAACAGATTTGAAGAAGCGATTGAAAGATGCGGGGTCGTTGAAGCCAAGCTGGTAAGCGATTTCTGCTACGGTGTTGCCGGTATTGTGCAGCAGGGACTTTGCTTCCTGTGCGAGCATTTCATGGATATTGTCCAGCGCGGTGTTACCGGTGCTTTCTTTAACTACGCGGTTTAAATGATTGGCGCTTACATGGAGCATGTCGGCATAATCAGTCACCTTACGTTTTGATAAATAATGAATGCCCACCAGTTTTTGAAAGCGCGCGGTAAGGCTGTGTGTACTGCCATTGTTTGTACCCGCCTTTAGGCCTTGCCTTTCATAACTTCTTTTTGCCTGCAACAGTAACAGGTACACGTACATCTGGATGGCTTTTACCATGCCGGTTTCCTGCTTTTCGAGTTCATCATTCATCTTCATAACGAGTTCAACGATGGTGTTCAATTCTTCCTTTTCCAGTTGAAAAACGGGAGTACCGTTAATATTATAGAAAGGAAATTCATCGTCGATATCGGAGGGAGCGATGATATCCCGCAGGAAGTCTTTCTTCAGCAGTAAATAGTAGCACAGAAAATCATCGCTGATATTGCTCTTGGCAAATACCTGGTTGATATGGGTGAATGCAATGGTTTGAGGCGAATGCTTGAAATGCTCCAGGCCTATCTGCATATCCAGCGTGCCTTTGATATGAATGCTGATCCGGTAAAACTCCGACTTTAAAGGACCGATGGAACGCAGCAGACCTTCATTGGAATACAACTCGAAGCCGTCGATCATCTTTTCTTTTTCGATACGATTGTACCCAAAGGAGGACGAAGCGGCCTTGTTCCTGTGCACAGGTCTAAACTGCTCGAGGGTGTATTGCGGAATGCCGGTGAAACTCTTTTTACCCATATATCCTTGTTATGTAAGCGCTAATTTACATAACAATTCCTAGCCGGGTGGCAACCGTATTGTTAATTGGGCCGCGCTCCATGCTTCCGCTACTTTGTAGAGGGCAATTGCATCAGGAAGTTAGCACCGCCACCGGCCAGCGTGGTAGGGTATTCTCCATTCCATTTCTGGGCTTTGATAAACTCTATGTAAGTAGGGGTTAACGACAACTGCTTTCTACGGATGGCTTCCGCTTCGCCCGCTGCCTGTATTACGGCGGATGCCGAATCTCCTCTTGCTACTGCAATTTTGCGTTCTGCTTCTGCGATGGCTACCATCTTCTGGTTCTCGGCTACCTGCACTTCCTGGATAGCTTTGGTTTTCTTTTCGATGGCATCCTGCAATGCCTGGGGCGGTTGTATGTTGGATCGTAACTGTGAAATAGCAAACCACCTGCCTACGCGCTTGTTACATTCTGTAATGATAGCCTGCTCGAATTCCGCGCGATGGTTAAACACGGCATCTACTTCATAAAGATTGGCCACATCATTCACGGAGCTTACGATGGCGTTCTTTAACCAGCCCTGCTCCACGTCTTTCACGGATAATCTCAGGTTCTGGAACATCTCGCCAATAGAGCCGGGGTTCAATGAATAGTTGAAGGAAGGTGTGATGGTGGCGGAGAAGCCACCTTTGGTGATCACGTTCTGCTCGGGATAATCGATATGCTGCTGGTAGGTAGGGAATTCATACAATTTACTGATCCAGGTATTGTATACCACCCAGCCTGTTTTGTATTCGAACTTGCTTACGCCTCTGTTGTCTCCGGTAAGATTTACCTTGATGCCGACATGGCCGGCGTCTACGCGTTCGATCACAAACGGGTTGACCAGGGCGATCAATAGCGATGCCGCTATTATCAGGAATGGCATGGTAAAGCGTTTGGCAAAAGAAGGTCTTGGAACGGCGGGCTTCAATAGACGGCCCAGGGCTATCAGAACTCCTGTGGCGATGATGATGATGCTGATCATAATTTAAGTTTTTTAAGGTTCTTGAAGAGGTATCTGAAATAAAAAAAGCTGATGACTAACCAGGTGATGATGCCTGTGAGTGTGAGCGATGTATCGGAAGCTGTGTTGATGGTGTATTCAAAAATCAGGGTACATAGCACGATATATAAAAGTGAAAGCAGAATTAGCAGCAAGACTTTCATTAAAGCAGTTTACAGTGTAAAGATACTATAGTGGTATGAATAATTTACCCGCATGTTCGGGCTTTATCGAGTAGTGCTTGCACAGATTGAATTACAGGAGATGCGAAAGAACAATACCCGCCGCAACGCCTGCATTTAATGACTCGGCGCCGCCGAAGCGCGGGATGGTGATTTTATGGGTGGCAACGGCTATAAGATCGGGGTGAATGCCTTTTGATTCGTTGCCGATCAAAACGATGCCTTCCTTTATTTTAGGATAAGATGCAAGGGGTGCGCCGTCGAGGGTGGTAGCATACACGGGGACGGCGCCGCAATCTCTGATGAAGGGTGATAGTTCGCGATAGAGCACCTGCACGCGGGCAATGCTGCCCATGGTGGCCTGCACTACTTTGGGGTTGTAAACGTCGGCGCTTTCGATGCCAGCAATAATATACCCTATGCCAAACCAGTCGGCCAGGCGGACAAGGGTGCCCATATTGCCAGGGTCCTGGATGCCATCGAGCATGAGGGATACCCGGGACTGAAGCGAGGGATTGGGCGGTTGCTTCATTTTATGAAACACGCCCAGCACCTGGTTGGGCGTTGTAAGAGAAGAGATGCGCTCCAACTCCTGTTCCTTCACTTCTACTGCCATTTCAGGTGACAGCGATTGTCTTAATGTGCTATTATTGCGCCACCATTCTGATGTGGCATAAAGGGCTTTTGGCAAGATGGCAGGAGAATTTAATAATTCAATGACTATCTTAGGGCCCTCGGCAACAAACTGGTTCAGTTCGTCTCTGAACTTTTTATGGCCCAAACTTTGAATATACTTGACTTCCGATTTTGTGATCATGAATGTATCGTTTTTAAGCACTCTTATTGTCATTCTCTTCTCCATTTCCTGCGTGGTGCCGCGGAAATACAAGGCTAATAAGCCTTTTGTTATTAAAACATCTATAAATATACAGGGAAATTTAAATGCTACTGAAAAAGCAGATCTTAAAGTAGGTTTGGAGAACCAACTGGACGATAGCCTGAAGGTACGTTTGGTATCGCAGGCTGCTATTCGCAAAACCTTGAGAAACCCCCCGGTGTTCGACACAAATTATGTGAACCGCTCGATTATATATATGAACGCGCTGATGAATTCGAAAGGGTTCTACAAATCTGCCATTACCTGGGATTCTACCCTCAGAAAAGTAGGAGATCAGCAACGGGTAACCGTCAACTTCAACGTGGTAACGGGTAAACAGCTACGGCTCGATTCTATGGCGTTTGCCCTGAATGATTCCGCCCTTCAGGAAATTGCGGTCGGGCAAAAAGACAAGAGCATTCTGAAAAGAGGTGAGCCCTATTCTAAGCAGGCCGTATCGTCGGAGATCGACCGGCTGGTGGAGCTGTTCAAGAATCATGGTTACTTTCGTATATCGAGAGAAGACATGTATGCGGAAGTAGACACGGTAGTTGCGGCACTTATCAACCCCTTTCTCGATCCGCTGGAACAGATAGCGTTGCTGGAAGAAGTGCGAAGAAAAAGAGAAAATCCTACTATCAATGTTACTATCCGGCAACGGCTCAAGCCAGGCACTTCTCACCTCACGATCTTTTATGTAAGAAATGTCAGCATTTTTCCGGAGCTGCGGCTTACGGAGGATAGCCTCTCGGGCGGGTACGATAGCACGGTGAGAAACGGCATCAAAGTATATAGCAAAGCGCGTGTTTTTAAACCCAGCTTCGTAGTAAGCCATACCGAACTGAAACCGGGAGAACTTTACCAGCAGGAGCGGTACTACAAAACAGTCAATAATTATTACAAAATGGGGGCATGGCAAACAGTTGCAGTGAACCTGTTTCCCGATGATTCCGCTGCAAAGCTGGATGTGTCTATCAAGCTGTACCCCGCAAAAAAACAGATCTGGATAGCGGAAATGGAAGCCAGCCGCAACACGGGTGATGTGGTGGCCACTTCCAATCTCTTTGGGTTCGGTCTCAACCTGGGCTTCCGCAACCTGAATGTGGCGCGGGAAGCTATCGAAACCAGCACCAATGCGCGTTTTGGAATTGAACTGGGCTCCAGGTCGCAACTGATTCAAACTACGCAGGTGAGTCTTACCCACGATATCATCATACCCAAGGCACTGATCTTTTTTACCCGTAGAAATAAGGAGAAGGCGGTGGCATCGCGCACTATCCTGAACTTTAACGGCTCATGGACAGACAGGCAAAAGTTCTTTACACTGGGCTCGCTGAACGGATCGATAGGGTTCGAGTACAATTACAAAAAACACAGCCTGCGGGTGATTCCATTCAACATAGAACTCGTGCGACTCGGCACCACCGACAGCCTTGACAAATTGCTGAACTCGATACCTAATCTCCGGTTCTCCTTTAATAATGGAATGATCATCAGCCAGAAAATAATCTATACAGCTAATTTCGAAAAAAAAGACCGGGGTACCTTGCTGAAAGTAGGCATCGAGGAGAGTGGGGCGCTTGCAGGGCTTTCCAGGTATATCGACCGAGAATCTGGCCTTTACAGGTTCCTGAAGCTGGATGCTGAACTTACCCGGCGCATCAGTTTCCCCCGTCACGGATGGGCTTTTCGGGCTTATGGCGGCGTGGGCATACCGTACGGGCGGCAACGTAATGGAGAAGTAGAGCCGTCTCTGCCGTTCTTTAAATCTTTTGTAGCGGGAGGGCCTAACAGTATGCGGGCCTGGCAAGTGCGCCGGCTAGGCGTTGGATCTAACAACTACTTCGATACGCTGAACAACCAGGGCGGGTCTGACAGGTATGGCGATATACAGCTTGAAGGCAATGTAGAGTTCCGCTTTAACCTGGCCACTGTGGCGGGGCTCAAGATCAAGAGCGCGCTCTTTACAGATATCGGCAATATATGGTACAGAAGCAGCAGTTCGAGGGCGGAGTTGCAGAACTCCTGGTTCCGGTTAAACAAGCTATACCGTGACCTGGCAGTTGCGGCTGGTACCGGGTTGCGTTTTGATTTCGACTATTTCCTCGTGCGGTTCGACTGGGCTTACAAGGTAAAAGACCCCTTATTTTATAAAGAGAACGATGGGTGGCTGCACAATATCAAGATCGGCAGCGGGCAATTTCAACTGGGCATCAATTATCCGTTCTAACAGCACCCGGGTTATCAGATGATACACCTTTCATGAATTCCTCCATACTGAGCGCATCTGCATTCAGGAAGGCGCCGATCCTTGTTCTGCAAAGACTGCTTAAGTAACCCCCACAACCGAGAGCCGCACCCAGGTCGTTGGCGAGGCTCCTGATATAAGTGCCCGTGGAGCATACGATTTTAAACGAAACTACTGGTAATGCTATGTGCGTGATTGCGAATTCTTTCACCGTTACTTTGCGTGGTTCCAGTTCCAGTTCTATTCCCTTTCGTGCCAGCTCGTAAAGGCGCACGCCGCCTTTCTTGATGGCAGAATGCATAGGTGGCACCTGAAGGATATCGCCCGTAAACTGAAGTGCCGCAGTGCGGATCTGCTCTGGACTGATATGCGCATAAGGTTGTTCGTTTTCGGGCAGGCCTTCAAGGTCGTAAGTAGGCGTAGTGGCACCGAGTGTAATGGTGCCCGTGTACTCTTTTTCCTGCGCCATGTATTCATTGATTTTTTTGGTGAACTTCCCCGTACACACGATCAGCAGCCCTGTTGCCAGTGGATCCAGGGTACCGGCATGCCCTACTTTCTTTATGCGGATGGCATTGCGTATTTTTTTTACTACATCGAAGGATGTCCACTGAAGCGGTTTGTCTATCAGTAGTACCCGGCCTTCTGCAAAAGAGTTCTGTGTTGTTGGTTCCATTTTAGATTGCCTGGCGGGCCTTTAATTCCAGGTATTTATTTAAGGCATTCACGGTTACATTGGCAGGTGTGGTAAGAATGGAAAGAATACCGAACTTCTGCAATTCCTTTACTATCAGCTTCTTTTCAAAAACGAACTTTTCAGCGATCGTCTTTATGTATATGGATTCCACATCCGAGGCGTCCTTCTCCGTGAGTTGTTTCAGCTCCGTATTTTCAAAGAACACCACCAGTAAAAGATGGTGCTGGGCCATCTTGCGCAGATAGGGTAACTGTCGCTCCAGGCCAGACATGGACTCGAAATTAGTAAACAACACCACAAGGCTCCGTTGAGTGATACGGGTACGCATATGCGCATATAAATGACCGAAATCGCTTTCCGGGTAGCCGGTCTTTTGACTGTAAAGTACTTCGAGGATAGACTGCATCTGGGTGAGCTTTTTGTCGGCCATCACCGTACTTCCGGGGTTTTTGGAAAAGGTGATCAGCCCAGCCCTGTCCTGCTTTAGCAAAGCCACGTTACTAAGAACCAGCGACGCATTAACCGCGTAGTCCAGTAAGCTCAGTCCGTCGAAAGGCATTTTCATCACCCTGCCTTTGTCTATTATACAATAGATCTGCTGGCTTTTTTCATCCGTAAAGTGATTCACCATCAGGGTTCCCTTTCTTGCCGTAGCTTTCCAGTTCACCGTTCTGAAATCGTCTCCCCTTACATACTCCTTGATCTGTTCAAATTCCATGCTATGGCCAATCCTTCTCATTTTCTTGACGCCCGCTTCATCCAGTCTGTTATGCACAGCCATCAGCTGGTACTTACGCATCTGCAGGTAAGAAGGGTAAACAGGAACATCTTTTGCAGCCGCATGCCTAAAGCGGCGCATAACAAAACCTATAGGCCCACTGGCGTAGATATTGATATTGCCAAATGAGTAAACACCTCTTTTTACCGGCCTCAGCCTGTATTCTAAATAGCCCCTGGCATGAGCAGCCAGCGAAGTTTTAAATAGTACATCGCGCCGCTGAAACTGGTGCGGAATTTCATCGACTATTTCCAGCTTCACGGGGAAATCATAAAAGCTTTCGAGATCGAGCCTTACCAGGTTCTCATCACCGTTACTAAATCTGTCTGCATGCGTACGCGCGCCGAACACACCTTGCCTCTTCACAAAGAGGAACAGGTAGTCCACTAGCCAGAGTACTCCCATGGTGCCTGCAAAGAGAAAGGGTACTACGCCCAGCCAGTGTATGAAAAACCGTACGAAGATCAGGCATATGCATACGAAAAGCACTGCATAGAATCTGCGGGTAAGAAAGAGGTCGCTTATATAGTGATGCCATTTCATTTTCACTATCGGGGAACTTCTATTTTCTTTAATATACTATCTACTATTTCATCAGCGGTAGCGCCTTCCATTTCCTTCTCAGGCGTTAAGATGATTCGGTGCCGGAGAACGGCAGGAACGATAAAGATCACGTCGTCCGGTGTTACAAAGTCACGCCCGCTAATAGCGGCAAAAGCTTTAGAAGCTTTAAGCACGGCTACGGAAGCTCTTGGAGAAGCGCCGAGATAGAGCGCTTTGTTATTGCGGGTTTCCTGTACGATGGCGGCAATGTATTCGAGTATTTTCGGTTCTACATAAATTTTACTAACCTGGTCGCGATAGCGTTGCATTTCTTCGGCTGTAAGAACGCCATGCACGATATCAGTAAAGTGAGCGATGCGGCCTTCATTCGTATTCTCGAGTATCTTCACTTCTTCCTGGAGGCTGGGGTATTGAACATTTATCTTGAAAAGAAAACGGTCAAGCTGTGCTTCCGGTAACCGGTAAGTGCCTTCCTGCTCTATAGGGTTCTGCGTCGCGATCACCAGGAAGGGCGTTGGCATCGGATAGGTAGTTCCGTCGAATGTAACCTGCTTCTCTTCCATCACTTCAAACAGGGCGGCCTGCGTTTTGGCCGGAGAGCGGTTGATCTCGTCGATCAGTACTATATTGCTGAATACGGGGCCCTGCTTATACTGAAACGTTCCGTTTTGCGGGTTGAAAACAGAAGTACCCAGTACATCACTCGGCATCAGGTCTGGGGTAAACTGAATCCGGGAAAAAGGAACCGCGATGGTTTTAGCCAGCAGTTTCGCTGTGAGCGTTTTGGCGACACCCGGAACTCCTTCCAGCAGTACATGCCCGTCTGCAAGGATGGCCGCGATCAGCAGGTCGAGGGTTTGGGTCTGCCCTACGATCACTTTTCCAATTTCATCTCTTACGCGCTGCACCGCTGCATTCAGATCGCTAAGGTTGGTTCTTGGCACATGAGAAGTTTCTTCCATTATTGTTATTTTGCTTTTTTATAAAAATCATCTATCTGCTCATTCAGCTCCAGCAGGTTTTCATCGCTGGTAGCCTTATTCCGCTGCACTCGTGTGATTATTTCCATCAGCTTTCTTACGTCTTTCTCTGTAACCCCGGCCTTTTTGGCAAGCATGATAGCGAACTCATCATCCATCTGTACCGTATTAACGTAGAACCTTGTACGAAGGAACTCCAGGAAGTAGCTGATCTTTTTTTCAGCGATATTCCTGTTATCTCTTTTATTGAAATATACATTACCTACCGTTCGCACGAATTCAAGCGTGGTATTTTTCAGAGGACCCATTACCGGTATTACACGCTGTTTTCTTTTACCCTGGAACAGCACAAAAACCAGCATGGCCAGTATGGCGAGCCTGAATGACCATCCCAGGAAAGGATCGTTAAGAATAAAGCGCAGCGGGTTGTTGGCACCTTCAGCGCCCAGCTTATAATACTCGTCCCATATTATCTCGTTTATATTTCCGGGAAGGTAAGATAATGCTTTTGCTGTGTACTCTGCATTATTACCAGTAAGCATAAAGTAGTTACTGAATGTTAAAGGATTTACGCTTATGAAGAAAGCCCCTTCTCCATAAGGCATCTTAATAAATACCGGTGCCCTGGACTGGTTAGTACCCAGAATAACAGAATAAGCAGTATCGTATTTTTGCAGATAAGCATCCAGTGTCATTCTCTGGAATGTATAATTTTTGCTTGCTTTCAAAGAGGGGCTGGCAAAGTTCAAGGAAGAAGAGTCTTTTTTACCAAAATCCAAGGTACGAGCCACGCTCAGGTGCATACTATCTTTGAAAGCGTCGCTTATCGAGCCGCTGGAAATAAAAACATAATTGCCCGTAACAACATAATTAAGCAGCGCGTTTACATCCTCTTCAGAAAACATAAGGCGGGGAGCTATCAGCATGTATGCTGAATTGACGGTGTCGTAAGCGCCTACCTGATCGTAGGCAGTAAGGCGGGAAGACTGCACCCGCGTATTTGGAAAAATGTTCTTTAGTTGATTATAAAGAATATAGGTGCCATATGGATTCTTATCCTCGCGGGACAGGCTGATATCCCATTCAATCGGCTCTGGCCGGTTGGCTTCCGCTATAAAGTACAAGGTGAGCACTATTGCAAAAACGACTATGAACCATTTGTATCCTTTCAAGCTATTTAAGTTGTCGGTTAAACTGATTAAATTGACTGTTCACACTCCCGAACTCATTTTCGTTGATAGGAAGATTACCGTACCAGTTGTTCTCGAACTGCCGGGTAAGTTCTCCAAAGTGCTGTTGATAACGTGTGCCGCCGAGTTCCTGTAAATACGCGTGGTTAGTCTTATTCACCTGCCATTGGATCAGCCCTCTGTCGGTGAGTCTTTTCAATGCCTGGAGATAGAGCAAACGTACTGCCAGCCGGAAATTACGCGATTCAGTTGCAAGCCTAATGGATTCTTCAAAATCGATAGCATGAATATTTTCTTCTCCTACAACGTACGGGATATGCTCGCCCCTGTTTTTCTTGTTCATCAGGCTGCTACCCGTCATCCCCGTAATCTTGAATATAAAGAAAACGAGTACTCCGATTGCCAGTATGATCAGAATAACCCTAACTGTTCGGGAGCCAGGGCTGGAGTTGAACAGCGATTCTAACATCTCCACGATAGCCTGAATAAAACGATCGAACCAAGATGGAGAAGACAGGTTTATTCTTTCGTATTGAAACTGGCTGTCGTTCCTGTAGTTCTGCAAGGCTTCCTTGGAGAAGTTTCTTACCTCGATACGGGAACTGTCGTACACCAGCGGCTCCTGTGCGTTGCCAGCTAGTTGCCCTAAAAGTGCTGCTATTATAAGGAAGCAATAACGCATTAATATTCTTCTTCGGTATTATCGTGATTCTTGTCAGTGTTCCCGATGCCCTCGATACGGCTAAGCAGCCCTGTTCCGTCTCTTTTCTCTACCAGGTTAAAATAATGCAAAGCTGCAGAAACAAGAAATACAAGGTAGAACGTAAGTGAAAACATATTGAACAGGGAGGTTACTACCCCCAGAGTAGTTCCTATATCTTTTGTAGTAAAATATGCTGTAAATCCTACTATGCCGCCTACTATCAAGCCAATAACATTGCTCATGAAACTATAGATCAGCAACGCCACGAAATACAATAGCAGCGAGGTCCAGAAGTTTTCCTTTATAATCTCGAAGCACCGGTTGAATGCGGAACTAAAATTCTGATCTTCTATGATCACCACAGATACAAAGGGGATCATTACAACGCCGAGCCATATGCCTGGAAGCACGCAGAAAACAAAACCTACAAGCTGCAGCAACACAATCGGAATACTGTATAGCAACACTTTGAAGAAATAGCGCTTAACGATATCCCATACATTCTCAATAGAAGGCGTGGCGCCATCGTTTTCTACATAAAATTTGATATAGGCGGTAACGGTTACCTGCATCATTACATAGGTTAACCACATACTTAGCAGCAGCAGGAAATAGCCAATGCCAAATATCTGCAGGAAGCCCCCATCCTGAAGTGCCGCTCCGCTAACAATAGACTCCAGCCTTGACATAGTATTTGACTGATAAAGCCCGGAGAAGATGGCCATCGTTACCATAAACACTCCGCAAATGGCGAAAAAAGTTGCCAGTAATGGCTTAAAGTTCAAACGTATGAACTGAAAAGTATCATTCAGGTTTTCTCCGAAATCTCTTAGTCGTCTGAGTTCAATTTTTTGTTGAGCCATAGTATAAAATTTTGGTCTTCAGGTTTGTTTAGGTTCTCCCTGAGTAGCGCCACGCGTTTATGAAGCCTTAGGGGATATATTATAAAGTACCACACGATGAGCAAAAGCGATCCGGCAAGTATCAGTATGTTCAACCACAGAGGTATTACCTGGTAATGGCGTGTTACGAAGCCTTCCAGGAAAGCTGCGAGTATAAAGAAAGGTACCAGCCCAAGCACTATTTTAAGCGCATGTCTTCCTCCTTTCTGAAGTGAGTGCCACCGCGAGTAGGTTTTGGGAAATAGGATACTGCTCCCGAGGATCAGCCCAGAGCAGCCTGCAATTACAATCACCGAAAGTTCTATGGTTCCATGAATAAAAATGGCAAGGATAGATGCCGCACCCAGGTTGCGGGCAAAAAAGAACTGGATGAAAGCACCCACCATCATACCGTTCTGAACCAGCAAAAGTACGGTGCCTATGGAAAAGAAAATACCAAATACGAATGCGAAGATGGCCACCTTGATATTGTTAATGGCTATCATCGTAAACATATTGAATTGCCCACCCGTTTTATAGATCCCGAAGGGATCTCCTTTACCGATATTTTCCGTTGTCTGGTTTACATACGCGTCTCCGGTAATTACTCGCAGGATGCTGTCGTCGTAGTAAGCAGACAAAGCCCCCAGGAAACAGGCTACGATAAAGAATAGGAACGCATAAAGAAGTTGCCGGTGGTACTGTTTAAAGATCCAAGGCAATTCATATTGCCAGAAGCTGATAATACGGGACGATCGTTCCTTTTTATTCCGGTAGATCTTTTGGTGAAAACGAGACGCCAGGCCATTCAGGTACTTGGTAGTATTACTGTTTGGATAGAAAGTTTTAGAGTAGGCGAGATCATCCGTAAGCTCTATGAATCTATCGGCAAAGGTATCAGGGCTTTCAGGCTTAAGTGCTTCTTGCTCGTACTGCTTCCACTTTTCGGCGTTCTGTTTAAGAAACTGTGCTTCTCTCATAGCTGTATTAGGCAGTAAGATAAGAGAAAATTTCTTTTAACAGCACTTTCTATGTAGGTTTGTCGAAAGGCTATTACTGCAGCATGAATACGATCAAGATCACTACTTCCCAAAATATAGAACTGGAATACCAACTTGCCGGGCTTGGTGAAAGAATCGTAGCCGGAATTGTAGACACCCTGGTAATTTTCTCTTATCTGATATTGATAGTGCTGGTTGCTTACGTTACAAACACCTTTAATATGTTTGATGATAAGGAATGGATGGTGCTGTTGTTTTTTGCACCTGTGCTTTTCTACCATTTGCTGAGCGAACTGTTGCTGAACGGGCAAAGTGTCGGCAAAAAGGTGATGAACATAAAAGTAGTAAGCCTAGACGGGGCACCACCTACATTGGGGCAATACCTGATCCGGTGGGTGTTTCGCCCGGTAGACCTGATAATTACGAGTTATGCGTGCGCGGTTCTTTGTATAGCCATCAGCGAACGGAAGCAGCGGTTAGGCGATATGGTGGCTGGCACTACGCTTATCCGGACGATCCCTAGAACGGGGTTAGACGACACTATTTACGCTCCTACGCCGGTAATCGATTATACGGTTTCTTTTCCAGATGTGATCCAGCTTTCTGACAAGGATATGCAACTGATAAAGGAGGTGATCGTCAATGTAAATAAAACAGGCAATTCCGTGCTTGCTTACCATACGGCAGATAAGATCAAGCAAACGTTGAACATTAATGCCAATATGGACCCCATGCATTTTCTGCATGTTATCATTGCCGATTACAACTACCTTACTGCCCGATTATAAGCCTCACGGCGCCAGCCAGGAGAAAGGATATGCATCGATATTCCGTAGAATTGCGAAAACCAGTACCAGTACCAAAAGCAGTTTTACGAATACTGGCGAGTGGAAAAAACGCTGTTTCATTCCAGGCTTGTTACTGAAAGTATTCCAAACGAACACAAAGGCGGAATACAGAAGAAATGGAGTGGTGAGCACCAGTAAGAGATTGCTGCTGGCAGCATTCCACAAATGGCCATGTAGCAGGTGCGAGAGCGCCCGCTGCGAGCCGCAGCCAGGGCAATATAAGTTTGTAAGCGCGTGAAAAGGACAGGAGGGATAGAAACTGTAGCGCGAAGGAGGGAAAAAAAAGTATAGCAGTGAGATCGATATCACTGCTACACTTACTATCAATATCTGAACCAGTGAGGTTCCTCTATTCATCGACTGCTATTGGTTACCACCGTTTTTTGCCATCCAGAAACCTGTTAGGCCCAATCCGAATATTGCTATCATATATACTACAAGTACTGCCAGGCCTACAAAAAAGCCGATCTTCGTCCATTTAGCAGCATTCTTCGAAGCCTCCACTGCACCCGTATGATCACCCGCTGCGTACTTGCTATTTACCTGGGAGGCAAAAACGATTCCTGCTATACCGAAAGGCAGGCAGCAAAAGATCGTTACGAGGATAGATTCCACTAGCCAGTTTTTCGGCATTGCAGGAGGCACCTGGTAAGAAGGTTGTTGAAAAGGTTGTTGTTCCATGTTACGTTATTTGGGTTTTAGCACAAGTAAAGAAAATTACTTCACATATTAAAATAAAACCTACACTTAATAGGCCCGCGCAAATAATACCCGCTGAGTACTCGGTTTTCCACTGAATATGCAGGTGCCGTTTTCTTCCGGATTGTTTAAGGGAATGCAGCGGATGGTTGCTTTGGTTTTTTCCTTGATAGCTTCCTCGGTTTCGGCGGTACCGTCCCAGTGCGCGGAAACGAAGCCACCTTCACCATCCAATATCCTGAGAAAGTCCTCCATAGTATCGGCAGGGATGATATGTGCGTCCCGGTAATCTCTTGCTTTGGCGAACATCCTTAACTGGATATCATCCAGAAGTTGCAGGATAGTGTCTGTAAGTCCATCCATGCTTACTGACATTTTCTCTCGCGTGTCGCGGCGGGCCAGTTCAGCGCTGTTATTTTCCAGGTCGCGGGCACCGATGGCGAGCCGCAGCGGCACGCCCTTCAGTTCATACTCCGCAAATTTCCAGCCTGGGCGTGCGTTGTCGTTATCGTCATATTTTACACGTACGCCCGCTTTCTTAAGTTCCTGCACCAGGCTACCGACCCGGGCGTCGATCTGTGCTTTCTGTTCTTCCCCTTTAAAGATAGGCACAATAACTACCTGGAGCGGCGCTATCCTGGGCGGTAATACAAGACCTTCGTCATCGCTGTGCGCCATTACAAGCGCCCCGATAAGCCGGGTAGAAACACCCCAGCTGGTAGCCCATACGTATTCCAGTTTATTTTCTTTGTCGGAAAACTTTACATCGAACGCCTTCGCGAAGTTCTGCCCCAGAAAATGAGAAGTGCCCGCCTGCAGGGCTTTGCCATCCTGCATAAGCGCCTCGATACAGTAAGTATTCACAGCCCCCGCAAAACGTTCGCTTTCCGTTTTAACCCCTTTAATAACAGGAAGTGCCATCCATTCTTCCACGAACTCCGCATACACTTCCAGCATCTGCTCCGCTTCTGCAACAGCTTCCTGTTCCGTGGCATGGGCGGTATGGCCCTCCTGCCAGAGAAATTCAGCCGTGCGGAGAAAAAGCCTTGTTCTCATCTCCCACCGCACTACGTTCGCCCACTGGTTGATAAGCAGGGGAAGATCTCTGTACGACTGGATCCACCCTTTATAAGTGTTCCATATAATGGCTTCGCTGGTGGGGCGTACTACCAGTTCCTCTTCCAGTTTAGCTTCAGGGTCTACCATCAGGCTGCCCTTTTTGTTTGGGTCGGCTTTAAGGCGGTAGTGCGTTACTACCGCACATTCCTTGGCAAAGCCCTCGGCGTTCTTTTCCTCGGCTTCAAAAAGGCTTTTAGGCACAAAAAGGGGGAAATAAGCGTTTACATGGCCGGTGTCTTTAAACATCTTGTCAAGCTGATCCCGCATGTTTTCCCATAGGGCAAAGCCGTAAGGTTTTATCACCATACAACCCCGCACTGCGGAATAATCTGCCAGGCCGGCCTTCAGTACCAGGTCGTTATACCATTTAGAATAATCCGAATTCCTGCTGGTTATCTCTTTACTCATAATTTTTAGTCTGGTGAAGGTTCTTACCGAATATGACGTCTAATTTGTAGTTCACAAGCACATTTTAACAATATGCCTCTTCCACGGCAAGAAATTTGATGTAACTTTATAGTTGACCGCAAAAGTATATTTAAAACGCTTAAACGCTGCGCCATGAATCTAAATAATATAAATATTTTACTGCTAGGAATGGTATCTCTTGTTCTGGGTAGTTGTTCCACTGCCTATAAAACAGGGCAGACACCTGATGATGTTTATTACTCAGCACCTAAGGAGGTACGTGGTGGCGTGGCAGGCGGAAGAGAGGAGGAATATCTGGAAGTAGATAACGGAAGGGATGAATATTCAGGCCGCCGCAGCCAGTCGAACGATGTGGATGATTACGACACCTATAGAAACGATCGCTGGCTAAGAATGAGCATAGGCAGCCCGTATCGCCTCTCTACCTTCAATAATTACTACTGGAACGATTGGGGATATTCGGGTTTGAATGGATTTAACCACGGCTTCAATAATGGATTCAATAATGGTTTCAATAACTTTTATGGTGGTTATGGTGGGGGCTGGGGATTAGGAGCAGGATTCGGTTATAACGCCTGGAACAATCCATGGGAAAGCTCGATGTACTGGAACAGCTTCTACAATCCATACGCGTTCAACTACAACCCGTATGGATATAATTACATAGGAATCGTGCCGAATGTTAAGCCTCCTGTTTACAGGTCTACAGCCCGGCCAAATGTATTCAATTCAAGGGCTTACGGCAATAATAACAACCGCGCCAATACGAACACCCGCAATTACTATAACCCCCGCACGGGAAGTTACAGCAACTATAACAATACCAATAATGGTTCGGCAAACGGTGCGCGGTATAACAATAGCAACAATAACCGCCGGAACGGCACGCCCGGAACTTATTACAATACCAATTCGCAGAGGCGCAACGAGTCATACACACCTTCAAATGGTTCTTCAGGCAGGCCACAGCGCACTTATACACCGTCTCCCAGTACGCCATCGTATCCATCTTCGTCAGGGGGTGGTGGTAATAGTGGTGGCGGAGGTGGTGGTGGCGTAACAAGGCCCACACGTAATTAAGCATAAATATGAAAAGAAGAGTTATATTATTTGCGCTGACATTATGCGCAAGCGCGGTTTCCTATGCCCAGCTTCCGGAAGATGCACTTAGAATGAGCTGGAACACGCAATCGGGAACCGCCAGAAGCCAGGCTGTAGGAGGCGCAGTAGGGCCATTGGGAGGAGACCTTTCATCCATTTTCGTTAACCCGGCAGGATTGGGATTTTACAGAACAAATGAGATTGTTCTTACGCCCGGCTTTAGTTTTCTTAATAATAAAGGCAGTTTTAGGGGAACAGAAGACGTATCGGCAAAAAGGGAGCGGTTTGCGATGGGAACGAGCGGACTGGTATTCTCCCTTAATAATAGGTACAGTCCCTGGGCGCAATCGCTTGGTTTGGCAGTAAACCGCACGGCGGATTTTAACTCCGTAATCCAATACCGGGGATTTAATGACCTTAGCTCCTACTCCGAGCAGTTTCTGGAAGAAGCAGCCTTCAACAGGCTCGATACCAATACAGTGTATGATTTTCCATTTACATCCGGACTTGCCTATTATACCTATCTGATAGATACTATCCAGGATGCGAGTGGAAACATCGGGGGGTTTAAATCGCTAGCTCCACTGGAAACCGGATTGAACCAGGAAAGGACAGTTACCAGCAGCGGGGGTATTACCGAAATAGCGTTTGCCTTTGCCGCTGCAAAAGCCGACAGATTTTACATGGGAGCCACTCTTGGTATTCCTATCCTCAATTATAAAAGAACGACTGTTTTCCGTGAGTCCGACGCTACGGAAGATCCAGCTAACAGTTTTAATTTCTCGGAGTACACCCAGAACTATTCTTCCACGGGCGCCGGGATTAATCTAAAGCTGGGAGCGATTTTCAAGCCTGTGGACGCCGTGAGATTGGGATTGAGTATTCATACTCCTACTCTTTATGGTTTAAGCGAACGGAGCAGCACGTCGATGACTACCGACACGGAAAATTATCCTCCAAGCCCGGGCCTTGTCTCTATTAATTCTGATGAGTTAACGGAGTCTTCTTATTTTAGATACAATTTTACAAGCCCTTGGAGGTTCCTCATCAGCGGCGCTTACGTATTTGGCGAGGAGGAAGACGTGAGAAACCAGAAGGGTTTTATTTCTGCCGACATTGAATACCTCACCTACGGCAGTCCACGGTTCTCCGCATCCCAATCCGACTTTAACGATCCTGCCAGCGATGGCTATTATGACGGTGTAAACGATGCTACTAAACTATCTTATAAAGGAGCTTTTAATGCACGGCTTGGTGGCGAGCTCAAGTTCAACACGTTGATGGTAAGGGGAGGATTTGGTTACTATGGCAACCCCTACGAAGATAAAGAGTTGAAGGCAAGGCGGATGAATATCAGCGGAGGTTTAGGGTACCGCAACAGAGGGTTTTTTGTAGATCTTACTTATAATCACCAGCTTTCAAAAGATGTGGACTTCCC